>DATGFY010000481.1:0-5694 GCA_035308785.1 Bacteroidota bacterium
TGAGTTCGAGTGATTGACGTGCTTAGAAGTTCGGAAAAATCGGAGGGAGAAGCAAGTACGAAGTGCAGAGTGCGGGGTGCTGAGTGCAATAGCAACTCACCCCCCGGCCCCCTCTCTCAAGAGAGAGGGGGAGCAGAGCGAGGTTCTACTTTGTTTCTTCTTTGGAAGGCCCGCAGCGCATGCGCCATTCTTCCTTGAACTTCTCTCGCTCTTCGGGTGTCATCGAAGCGAGCTTTTCTTCAAAGCGGTGCTTCCATCGGTCGTGGCGCCAGCCGTTGCGGCCCCACCCGCCCCACCCGCGGAAGAGAAGATGGGAGAGGACGAGCAATCCAACTGCCTGCCAATAGGTGATAACATGTGCTCCGAGGATATCGGGAATGAGTGCGTTCCACAACAGCATGACGGCGAAGCCAAGAACGACGCAGGCGGCTGCCGCGATGAGGATGCCCTTGAGGACGCGCGTGACAATGTGATGTTTCATAATGTGTTCCTTTGGTGATAATATTGCGTTTTTAAATTCGTTACTACTTAATGACTGGGCGATTGCTTCGTTAGTTCTGTCAACTGCGTTGACAGAACTCCTCGCAATGACCGCGCCATTACGTTATTGTTGAAATTCGTCGTACAGTTCTTTCAATCGTTCGCGGAGGAAGAGCACAGCGTACCGCTTGCGGGAAAGAAGGGTATTCAGCGGCGCGCCGGTGATCTCGGCGATCTCGGTGAAGCTCTTTCCTTCAAGCTCGTGCATCACGAACACCTCGCGCTGGTTCTCGGGCATTTCATCGAGCGCATCGGCAAGCTGCGTCCAGACGATCGAGCGTTGATAGACCTGCTCGGGATCGTCGTGCGGATCGAAGAGAATGTCTTCGAGATTCAGCGGACCTGCATCGCCAAACTCATCGCTCACCGACCGGAGAGCGACCGGTTTCTTCTTCCGGTACCAATCGATGATCTTGTTGCGCGCGACGGTGAAGAGCCACGAGGTCATGCGCTCGATCGGTTCGGTCACGCTGTAGCTCGCCGCAAGCTGGTAGAAGACATCCTGGAGAATATCCTCGGCGTCCGCTTCGTTGCGGACTCGGGCGCGGATGAAGTTCAGCAGCTTTGGCTGCGCGCTCCGGAAGGTCTTTTCAACCTCGCGGGGCGCGTTGGCGGTTAATGCGATTAGTTCCAACACGTTTCAAGTACTGTACAGTGTTGAAGACGAAGGTATGCAGCGGATATTGTATCGGTAAGAAATTCGATTTGCTCCATCTAAAAATATACGGAATTTTGTGGGGCGAATCTCCGATTCGCATATATCATATTGGCGATTCGGAGAATCGCCCCACAAACACACGTGAGACGGAATTGGGAATATCCGGCTCAAATTATTAAGTTATATCAGTATTGCCAACCAACAAAAGGAATAATCTATGAAATACATCATTAATTTATGCCTCGCGCTTGCCGCCATTGCCGTATTCGCAATCGCTGCGGATGCGCAGACATTCAAAGTTCAAAAAATCAGCATTGGCGGCGATGGCGGCACCGATTACCTTACCGCTGAACCCGGCACCGGACGCGTGTTCGTTTCGCGCGGATCGCACGTCATGGTCCTCGATGGAATCAAGGGTACCGTCCTCGGCGATATTACCGATACGCCGAATAATCACGGCATCGCGCTCGCGGCCGCAGCGAATCACGGCTTTATCACCAGCCGCGGCGATTCGACCGTGACCATGTTCGATCTGAAGACGCTGGCTACGATCAAGAAAATCAAATGTCCCATGGGCGGGATGGATGGAATCATGTACGATGATTTTACAGACCGCATCATCCTGACGAATCACAGCAAGCCCGGAACCTGCGTGGCGATCAACCCGGCCGATGGTACGATCACTGGCAGCGCCGAATTGGATGACAATTCTCCTGAAGGCGCAGCAAGCGACGGCAAGGGGAAGCTCTTCGTCAACCTCGAACGGAAAAATTCCATCCAGGTGGTCGATGCCAAAGCGATGAAAGCGATGTCCGTGTGGCCGCTCGATTCGTGCGATGGCCCGACAGGCATTGCCTACGACCGCGAGACTGACCGGATTTTTGCCGGATGCGGCGAAAAATCTGCCGTGATGAACGCATCAACAGGCAAGATCGTTGCGTACATCAAGAATGGCGATGGCGTGGATGCTCTGGGATGGGATTCGGCTGAGAAGCTGATCTATATTCCGGCGGGAAGAGACAGCAGTGTGACGATTGTCCACGAAGACTCTCCCGATAAGTACACCGTTGTTGCGACTGTCACTACCGGCGCGGGCGCGAAGACCATCACGGTCGATCCGGTGAAGCACGTGGCATACTTGTTTCAGCCAACGTACGGACCGCCTCCTCCGGACGCAAAGCCTGATGCAAACGGCCGACGGCCTCGCGGCACTATCACGGGTGCATTTCTGTACGTGATCACCCACTGAGGCACGCTAATTCGTGACGTAAAAAGAAAACTCCAACCGGTTCCATCTCGGTTGGAGTTTTCTTATTTTACGGTCGTTTCTCAATCTAAAAATAATGTGTCATTCCCGTGTGCTTCTGGCGGGAATCCACGTTCTTTGCTCTACAGTAAAACACTTCTCATTTTACGGGCTTCAGCGCGTTGCCTGATGCATCGAATTCGACGCTCTTCGATTTCTTACCGATCTTGATGCCGCATTCGTACGTTACAAGCCTACCGTCGGTAGTTACTTTCTCGGCCCTGGATATTTTCGCCATGGGATAATCTTTCGCGAGAGAGGCGCGGATATTTTCGGGCAGTGTCGCGGGGTTGACCGTTTCTTCGATCTCATGGACGGTTCCTCCCGAAGTGTACAGCAGATCGCGGCGCACGGTTCCATCGAGGCTTTCAATTTCGTAGTACGTTGTTCCCGCTTCCTTTTCGATCGATTGATTCAGCATTTTTGCCTTCGGGTACGTACTCATGAATGAGGTCAGCACCGATTCGGGGAGTTGTTTCTTGGTGATGTTCTTTTCTGTTGCATAGCCCGTTGCAATACCGCAGAGGAAGCATGCAAGCAAGATAAATATCCTGACGGATTTCATTTGGTGGTCCCTTCGTAATAGTACATCGTTAACAAAGGTACGAAAATCCCGCACACCGTTTCGGATACCTATTGACTTAGCGCACAATAGAATCGCGGAACCGGTTCGTTATGAAGGGGGTATGCGGTCTTTGCGGAAAAACCTCCATGTTATGACTGCGATGAGGGAGCCGAGCGGGGGTGCCAGCAGATAAATCCAAAGGGTATTGTACCTTCCCATCATCACTGCCGGGCCAAGAGAGCGTGCCGGATTCATCGAAGCGCCGGAGACCGGACCCGCAAAGAGCGCTTCGAGCATGATGACCGAGCCGATGGCAATGGCGGCGAACATTCCCTTCTCTTTTGAACCTTCCGAGACGCTCATGATCACCAGCATCAGGAAGAATGTCAATACGATTTCCAATATGAACGATTGGATGGCCGATCCGGCCGGGTTGGTCATTCCCAATGTGGCGCTTTGAGGAAACAGAAGCAGGAGCAGCACGCTTGCGCCGATCGCGCCGATAGATTGGCTGAGAATGTACGGGAGCACTTCTCTGCCCGGGAATCTCCCCGAACTCCAGAAGCCGATGGTCACCGCAGGATTTAAATGCGCGCCGGAAATATCTCCGAATCCGAAAATCATGGAAAGCACGATGAGGCCGAACGTCATCGAAACGCCGATGTGGGTCACCGCGCCTCGGGTAATCTCATCGACGACAATCGCTCCTGTTCCGAAAAACACGAGCCCGAAGGTTCCGATTGCTTCGGCGGTATATTTTTTCATTGAGGCTCTCGTGTCATTCATGACGAAGCCGCTGCGTTTTCTTTAACGAACTTCTGCACCGCGGAATTAATCGCATCGCGGATCTTGCGTATCTGAGCAAGCGTTTCTTCCCGTGTCCCTTTCAATGCCGAAGGATCGGGGAATCCCCAGTGCAGGCGCTTTACTGCGCCGGGGAAAACAGGGCATCGCTCGGCGGCTGTCTCATCGCACACCGTGATAACATAGTTGAACCATTTCCCCTGCTTCAGGAAATCACCAACGTCTTTTGTTCGATTGGCAGAAATATCGATGCCAACTTCGTTCATCGCCTCGACGACTAACGGGTTAAGACTGCCCGGTTCGATGCCGGCGCTTTCGACTTCGTATCCATCCCTCCCGTGGAATTTCAAGAACGCCTCGGCCATCTGGCTTCGTGCGCTATTATGAATGCAAACAAAAAGAACCCGAAGTTTTGCCATCATGGATGCCTTTCGAGTCGCGTTATGGTTTTGTGGCGGAAACTGTTATGGAGTATAGCCCTGCGTCGCTCTGCAATTTGTAATCGTAGCGCTTTTCGGTAACAACGCGGACGTGTTCGAATCCGGCGCGTTCAACAATAGAAAGATATTCCGAGCGGTCGAGCGCGCCGCTGATGCATCCGGCCCACAACGAAGCGTCCTTTCGTTCCTCGGGCGAGATCACGCCATTCACCACGATATCGGAAATCGTAAACCCGCCTCCCGGTTTAAGGACGCGGAACACTTCCGCAAACGCAACCGCTTTATCGGGCACGAGGTTGATCACGCAATTGCTGAGAACGCGATCGACCGTACCGGATTGAACGGGAAGAGATTCGATATCGCCCAAGCGGAACTCGACATTCGGAACTGCGACTTTCGCTTTATTCGCATTAGCGCGTGCGATCATGTCCTCTGTCATATCCACGCCGATCACCAATCCGCTCGGGCCGACGTGTTGCGCTGCGATGAAACAATCGATTCCGCCGCCGGAACCGAGATCAAGCACGGTCATGCCCTCGCGGAGTTCCGCAAACGCGGCGGGAGTGCCGCAGCCCAACCCGAGATCCGCGCCTTCGGGGAGCGCGGCGCGGTCGGCATCGTCATACTTCAGGGCCATATTCACAACCGCGTTGTCGGCTCCGCCTCCGCAGCACGATGAATTGGGCGCGCAGCCCGAAACTTCTCCCCGGGCGATCTGCCCGTATTTTTCTTTGACTGTTTCTTTTATTTCGTGATTTGTTTCCATGAGTGCGAGCCTTTCATCAATGTATATTGATACGATTGTTCAAAAAAAATCAACAGCAGATTTGCATCTCGCGTTGAACCTTTCGAAGGAGGGCTTTGTCGTTGGCGGCAGTTTCATCATCCGCCAGCAGGCGGCTGTACGAATTGAAGAGTTCTCTATTCACCGTGTTTAAGGAAGAGACGGGGACCTTGTAGTAATTCCATTTCCCGCGTTTGGAGTCTTTCAGGAAACCCGCTTCGCGGAGTGCGATGAGATGGTGAGAGAGCTTCGACTGCGCCATATCGAACACCGCCATCAGTTCGCACACGCACGCCTCTTGATCGGCCAGCAGAAGCACGATTCGCAGTCGAATCTCTTCGGAGAGCACTTTCGTCGAGGATACAACTGATTCCATATATCAATATACATTGATGCGAAATTAAATGCAAGGGAGGGGTTGTGGATACTTCTCGCTCTTAGTCCGCCGCGGGAGGTGTGTGAACGAGAATGGTTCCCCCTACCACGATTTAATCGTTTGAATCTCATTGAGCAAGCTTTCTTTAAACTTTTGCCATGGAACCTCCTTGCCATAGCTGAATGTATCAAAAGCATCGTAAAGCGTGCCGTTGCGAATAG
>DATGFY010000482.1:0-3170 GCA_035308785.1 Bacteroidota bacterium
GGTTGATGAATACGCTCGCATCATTCGCGCAGTATTTTGAAGATAAAGCTCCGTGGCGCGATGAGTACAAGAAGCATATCGAGCACAGTCCGATCGCGAATGTCATCAACGTGATCGTGGAAACGGGAGGTACGGGACCTGTCTCCCCCATCGGCGTCAATCTACCGAACGAACAAGCAATCCGCGAGAAGTACGGTGCGAAGAGCATCCTCCTCCACAACGTCGTCGAGGCATCCGATAAATCGCAGGGCAAGGATCTGTTGACGGAGTTTGCATTCGATAAAGAGGAAATCGACAATCAGGAATTGTACGGATCGAGGGCCGATAATCTTCACACGGCTATGCACGAAGTCATCGGGCATGGCTCCGGAAAAGCAAGCGAAAAACTTGGCGGAAAAGACCCATCGACATTCCTGCCGGGCTATTACAGCACGCTTGAAGAAGCACGCGCAGATCTTGTCGCGATGTGGAACGCGTGGGATCCCAAGCTGATCGATATCGGTATCGCTAAGGACACAGCAGAGATTAACAGAATCGCCGAAACGATGTACCAGCAAGCAATCCGAGTTGCGATTAATCAGTTGCGCCGCATCGGCAAAAGCGACCAACTCGAAGAAGACCACATGAAAGGGCGCCAACTGATCGCGTCGTACATCATGCAGGACAAAGATGCGGTCGAGGTTGTAAAACGCGACGGCAAAACGTATTTCCATATTACCGATTACACCAAGGCCCGTGCTGCGGTGGGCAAGCTGCTCGCAGAGCTCATGCGGATCAAAGCCGAAGGCGATTTGCCAGCGGTCAAGGCCCTCATCGATAAATTCGGATTGAAGGTTGATACGGCGCTTCGCGATGAAGTCCAAGCGCGTGTGAGCAAACTTGACATCGCATCATACGCTGGTTTCGTTCAGCCGCGACTCGAACCGGTCATGGATTCCGCCGGCGCAATCACCGATGTCAAAGTGAGCTATCCTCTCGACCTCGCCAAGCAGATGTTGGAGTATTCTGCGATGACGCGAGGCAAACGGTAGTGTCCACACTGGTCATTGCGAGCGAAGCGAAGCAATCCCGGTGTCAGTATGATTCCGACCGAGATTGCTTCGTCGCGGAGTTTACCCGCGAATGTTGTAGTCGGGGGCTCCTCGCAATGACTTAGAATTTTTATTAATTGAATAACATCTACCACTTGAATATCTGATTACCACATGAAAATAGGAATATTAACCGGCGGCGGTGACGTCCCCGGATTGAACCCATGCATTAAGGCGGCGTCGTACCATGTCGCAGAAGAGGGCCACTCGATGGTCGGCATCAAACGCGGCTGGGGCGGACTGCTGAATTTCAATCCCGCCGATCCGGCGTCTGAGCCGGAAAATATCGTGCCCTTGACACGGACCAACACGCGCACGATCGACCGGACGGGTGGAACATATCTGCACACGTCGCGGACAAATCCCGGCAAGGTTCGGGAGAAAGATCTGCCGGAATTCCTCAAGGGAAAATTCCCAACCAATGAGCCGGATAAGCCGATCGATTGCACCAGCCATGTTTTGCAGGTGCTCGAGCACTTGAAGATGGATGCGCTCATCGCCATCGGCGGCGACGATACGTTGAGCTACGCCGTACGGCTCCACAAAGAGGGCGTCCCGGTCATCTGCATCCCCAAGACGATGGATAACGACGTCTATGGCACCGATTATTGCATCGGCTTCTCTACCGCCGTCACGCGAAGCGTCGAATTCCTTCACGCCCTCCGTACACCGACCGGCTCGCACGAGCGCATTGCGGTCGTGGAACTTTTCGGACGTTATTCGGGCGAGACGTCGCTCATCTCCGCATATCTTGCCGGCGTTGATCGCGCGATTATCTCTGAAGTGGATTTCGATATCGATAAGCTGGTGAAGTTCCTGATCGAAGACCGCAACGACAACCCCAGCCGGTACGCGATCATGACGATCTCCGAAGGCGCAAAACCGATCGGCGGCGAGATGTCGCTTTCCGGTGAAGCAGATGCCTACGGGCATAAAAAACTCGGCGGCATCGGCGATGCGGTAAGCCACGAAATTGAACGCCGCACAGGCATCCGCACCGTCTATCAACCGCTCGCTTATCTTATGCGCAGCGGCGCACCGGACGCGTTGGACTTGATGATCTCGACCAGCTACGGCTACCTCGCAACCGACTTACTCTTGAAGAAACAAACAGGCCGCATGGTGGCGTTGCGCGACGGAAAATACACCACCGTCTCCGCCAATATCATCACCGAAGGCAAAAAGCGCGTAGATGTCGACGAGTTGTACGATGTGAAATCGTATCGCCCGAAGATTGCGCATTTGTTAGGGAAGCCGATGTTCTTGTATTAGTGATAGTTGATTCTAATGTGCAGGTTTTGTACAATTGGGGATGAATAACCACCGAGTTCAGTGTACCTGATGGCCTGGAAAGACTGGATTCCAGTTGAAATTCTCAAGACAATTGTTCATCATTTCTTGGCGGTAGCTTTAATAATTTTGACCGCCTCAATCTTAATCTACATGGTTAGCAATTTATGGATTAAAGGAGGCCCCGAGGCGGTCGGGATTATCTCCACAGGAGATGAATACATTCTAATTATTTTCTCTGTATATTTTATTCTGTATACGTTGATACTTCTAGTTACCCTTGCGATCAATGATATAAGGAAACTATGGAAATAGAAACTCTCGCCCCACTCACTCTACCGGCATTTAAGAGAGATTTGATCTCTTACGCCGCGATGGCGGTGGTAGTCTTCGCCTGGGGTTCCCTCTATGGTATACTCAGGTACGAAGGGATTGATCACTGGTTGATATTTGTGGCCTTTCTATTAAGCGCCCTCGTTACTGGACATCTTTCGAAGAAGAGAATCGATGATCTATTTTTCAAATTCGCGGTTAGTGAGAGCTCCGCAAAGAACCTCGTATTAGTTTCCCCACGAACTGTGAGAGTCCAGTCGGCTCAAGGTAAAAAGACCATACGTATTATTAAATATACCACGGCTGACGAAATAAATTCGGTTCAAAGCATTTTGAATATTTTAGATTTTGAACAATCGATGAGAACCGGAAAAGAAGAAGGACTGCCTTCTATTGACAGATTACGACCCTATTCAGTTGTAGAATCCAACGCAATCGTCTATGAACTTGCCAAAA
>DATGFY010000483.1:0-2641 GCA_035308785.1 Bacteroidota bacterium
CACCGCACCAAACAGGAGCAAGATATCTCGGTTTGGCCCGATAACCCCATGGGAAGCGGCGCTGAGGGGGCGAAATTTCGATTCCAATGGACTTACCCTATCCTAGTGTCAAAATACGATCCGAAGACCTTATACGTCACCGCAAACGTGGTTTTCAAAAGCATCAACGAAGGGATGAGCTGGACGCAGATTAGCGGCGATTTAACCCGCGATGACACTTCCAAGCTCCACTCTTCCGGCGGACCGATTACCAAGGACAATACCAGCGTGGAGTATTACGCTACGATATTCACCTTCGCGGAATCCCCCGTTGATAAGAATGTTCTATGGTCGGGTTCGGATGACGGGTTGGTGCAAGTAACGAAAGATGGCGGTGCTAGCTGGCAAAATGTTACTCCCGGCGACCTTCCGCCATGGTCGATGATGAGCATTATCGATGCATCGCCGTACGATCCCGGCACAGCATATTTCGCGGCGAACAGATATAAGCTGGATGATTTCACACCATACCTGTTTAAGACGACCGATTACGGCAAGTCGTGGAAGAAGATCGTCAACGGTATTCCTGAAGGCGAATTCACCCATGTCATCCGCGCGGATCCAAACCGAAAAGGTTTGCTCTACGCGGGTACAGAGCGCGGGATTTACTGCTCATTCAACGATGGAGAAAGCTGGCAGCCGCTGCAGATAAACTTGCCCGTAACTCCCGTTCATGATATTGCGATCCAGGCAAAGGAGAAAGATCTCATCGTTGCAACGCACGGGCGTGCGTTCTGGATACTCGACGATCTAACGCCGATCTATCAGTTGAACGATAAGGTAGTGGCGGACGAAGTGCATCTGTTCAAACCGCGCGACACGTATCGCATCGAAGCGGGATCATTCGAGCGCCCCGGCATGGCAGTTGGCTCTAACCCGCCGAGCGGCGCGTTGATCTATTATTATTTCAAGAATAAACCGAAAGCGAAAGATTCCGTTAAGGTCGATATTCTGGATTCGAAAGGAACCCTGGTAAAATCATTTGCCGGAAAATCGACCAAAGACGACGCTCCTAAGGACGACAATGAATCCGATGATAATGAGAACCCGACAGCGCCGGCCGATTCCGGCATGAACCGTTTCATTTGGAATATGCACTATCCAGATGCAGTGAAAGTCCCCGGCGCCATCATGTGGGCAGGCACGACTGATGGTCCCCTTGCAGTTCCGGGAACGTATCAGGTGCGATTAACCGTGGCAGGAAAGAGCTGGACGGAACCGTTTGAACTCAAGGTCGATCCGCGCATTACGACGTCTCAAGCGGACTTGCAGGAACAGTTCGATTTCTTGATTAAGATTCGTGATAAAGTCACCGAGGCAGATGAGACGGTGAATAACATCCGCGATATCAAGAAACAGACCGGCGATTTCGTGAAGAAGCTCGACAAGCAGCCGTATAAGAAAACGGTTGCGGACTCATCGAAGAGTTTGAACGATAAACTCACCAAGATCGAGAACGAGATCATTCAAACGAAGATCAAGGCTGATGAAGACGCACTGAATTTCCCGATAAAACTGAATGACAAGATTGCCGGACTTATCGGAGTCGTCTCCAGCGCCGATACGAAACCGACCAAGCAATCGTATGACGTTTACACTGAGCTCTCTGCGCAACTCGACGCCCAAATTGCCAAGTACAAGAAGGTACTCGAAACCGATTTGCCGGCGTTCGATGAGACGGTGAAGAAGTTGGATATTCCGGCGGTGATATTGAAGCCAAGCAAGGAAAGTGGCGGCGGTACAGAGAAGAAGTAAGTAAGGATTTGGGTGAGCGTGTTACCCCCTCCTCTCGGAGGAGGGGGTGCTCCCGATTTATCGGGAGCGGGGTGGTCAACCCCCGAAGACCACCCCTTAATCCCCTCCTCCGAGAGGAGGGGAAAAGGTCACGGGACAGCTATTAGCCTATAGCCACCCTTCTTTCTCATACCAGTCAACGGTATTCCGAATTCCCGATTCCAGTGTAAACTCTTCTTTGAATCCCAGTTCTCTTTTGGCTTTGGAGGCGTCGCACGTCCAGGAGTCCTGGACCATATCGCGGGCTTTTTCGAAGTTTATCAGCGCGGGTTTTGAGCTGAAAAGCGCGAACAATTCTGCGAACGATGCAATAACATACACGCCTGCTTCTGGAATCTTTAGACGAAGAGGATGTTTGCCCATCACCGAGGCCGTGACCTCGCCGACTTCCTTCCAGCCGTAATACCGTTCGCTTGTGATAAAATAGGTTTGTCCGATTGACTTGGCGTTCTCCCCTGCAATGACCATACCGCGAACGAGGTCTTTTACATGGATCATGCTGACGTGCTTTTCTTTCATTCCAACCATCGGTTGGAGACCCTTCTTCATCGTGTTGAAGAACTCAAACACGTCCTTATCCCGCGGCCCATACACCGTCGGCGGGCGAACGATCGTTATCGGCAAATGCGAACTCACCGCATGGCACTCCTTCTCCGCCTCAAGCTTACTCTTTCCGTACGTGGTAATCGGTTGGCAGGGCGTTTCTTCGGTTACGGGGATCCCATTGAGACTTGGTCCGGAAACAGTTTGGCTGCTGATATGAACGAACCGTTTTAAGCCGGGATTTCGATTCAATACTGCGGTCAGA
>DATGFY010000484.1:0-4881 GCA_035308785.1 Bacteroidota bacterium
ATCTCCGTCAACGCCATCCGTCGGCTCAGCCGCCATCCCAATATCATCGGCATGAAAGACAGCCGCGGCGACGCGGCGCAGTTGAAAGCATTCGCCTCCGCTGTCCCGAAACGCTTCACCGTCATCGTCGGTTCCGCATCCATTTTGTATAATGCATGGGAAATGGGCGTTCGCGCGGCAATTCTTGCCCCCGCAAATTGCTCACCGGAAGAATGCATCGCCGTCGCACGGTTGTTCGAGGAGGGCGCCCTCGCCGGTGCGAAAGCCCTTGCGGAAAACCTCCTGCCCGTCAACAAAGCGGTAACCGATACCTTTGGTATAGCGGGAATGAAATACGCCGCAACGCTGATGGGCTATGAAGGCGGCTTCGTCCGCAGCCCCCTACGCGAGCTGACTCGCTCCGAACAAAAGTCGGTCGAGAAGATATTGAAAACCGCCGGAATGCTCTAGGAAGATGCACGCCTCCATAAATTGTCATTGCGAGTCCGCCGCGGCGGACCGTCTGACGGAGTCAGCGGGATGACGTGCTTGCCCGCCGCAGGAGGGGCAATCTTAATGATTATTGGCGCAGTATGATGGAAGAAAGGGCGGAACCCCAATCGAATCGTCAGCATGCATCCGATAACGCATTGTTAAAGTCGAGCAACGCCAAATCCACCGCAGTTGTAGAGATCATTTTCTACCTCTTTCTCTGTTACGTCTTCTATCTCGCTGCCGCCCGCTTCAGTGATGTGGCGAGTTACCGCCAACCATCGATGATTATCTTCTTCTTCCATTCAATCTTCCTCTTCATTCACGAAGGCGGGCATTTCCTCTTTAAACTGTTTGGGAGAACGCTCTACATTCTCGGCGGATCGTTCTGGCAGGTCATGTTCCCCTTTCTCTCGTTCCTCATTGCAATAAAAAACCGCCAGCGCATTGCGCCGTTTCCGCTTTTTCTCACCGGTTTCAATCTCATGGATGTCAGCGTCTATATCCGGGATGCGCCGCTTCGCCAGTTGCAGTTATTGGGCGGCCACCGCGACTGGCACGATTGGTTCAATCTGCTCTCCCAATGGGGCATGCTCGATGACGCCGGAACACTCGCCGATATTACCTACTATCTGGGGATAGTTATCTGCGCCGGATCGATCATTGGAGGTTTCTATTTGGCAGCGGCTCTATTCCGGGAAAAGGATCTGGAATTGAAAACTGAAAGAACGAGCAGGGTAACCACCTAAGAGTTTTTTCTAAAAATCAGCCCCTCTCTTTTCAAGAGAGGGGTTGGGGAGAGTTCTGCAGATGAACGCTCCATTTCTAAGATTCTGCTTACTTCTTTAACATCTTAAACGCATGATTCCACGATTGGTGCTTCATTCCGTAGAGCACCCAGAGGATGCACATCGGTTCCAGCAGCCGCGCTCCCTCGATGCCCCCGAGATCAGTCGTATTCCACCCGAAAGCAGTAAGTATCTCCGTAACCTTTGATTTCGCGGTTGCATCGTTTCCGCAGATGAACATATCCGGCGGTCCGCCGGGGAAATCCGGATTCACCATGTGCGCGCTGCCGACGATATTGAACGCTTTGACGACGTTCGAGTTCGGAAGCCAGCGTTGGACTTGCTCGCCGCCGGAATCTGTATGGCCCAAAGCAAGCGAAGGCGGTTGTCCCGGTGTAACAATCAGGGGGTTCGTGCAATCGATGACGGTCTTTCCCGCAAAATTCCGTAGATCCGAGAGCATCAGCGCTTCTTCAGTACCGCTCCACTTCGTCGCAAGCACAAGCAATTCACCAAACGCCGCCGTTTCTGTAAACGTGCCCGAGGTCCCTTTCGGATTTTTTGCTAGCCATTCCTTTAGTTTATCGCTCTTCGGATCGCGCGACCCAATCTTGACCGCATGACCGTACTTCAAAAATCCCTTGCCGAGCGCTCTGCCGACATCTCCGCTTCCTAGTATGCCGATGTTCATAGTTTATCCTTGTTCCTAATATTGATTGATCTTTGCATACTCCATGCTAGCCCTTCACCCCAATAGTCATTGCGAGGCGTTAGGTCAACGAAGTTGACGGGAACAACGAAGCAATCCCGGTGACAGTCTGCACTGCCCAGCTTACTCGAACTGGGAGGGAGTTCCACTCCCGACCTCACCCCAACTCACGTCGTTACCTGCGTCCCCCACACAAACCCCGTCTCACGTTTATGCTCCTCATTGATCCTTCGTAACCGCGTCTGAATAATTGCCCGCCGCCCGAGATACCCGAGCAGCTTCGTTGGGTCGGTTCTCTCGACAACCAGTATTTGTCCGATATCCTTTTGCAGCATCCGCGAAACCACGTCGTACAATAGTTCGTCAGGATACGCCACGATGAGCGCCGAGGTACCTGCTTCGAGTACAGTAGCACCGTCCTCGGCTATCTCCGACATCGATCGAAGCAAATCTCCACGCGTGATAATCCCCTTGAGCTTGCCATCCGCCGATAGAATCGGCAGCGCCTGGTGCCGTGAGAGGGGTGATGCAGGGATGGTAATCTGCTTCACAAGCTCTGTTAACTTCATTGTCTCGGGAACCGTCGGTACATCGAGATCCATCACTTCATCCACCCGCACAAGCTGAAACGGATCTACGCTGTATTCTCGAAAGATGTGATGACCCTTGCGGGCCACTTTTTCCGTCAGTATCGATCTGCGTAGCGCGAGAACAGTAACAATCTCCGCGGCGATAACGCCGACAAGCAGACCCGGGAGTACGTTCAGATCGTGAGTCAATTCTAAAGCGAAGACCATTGCGGTAAACGGCGAACGCATCGTACCGCCCATCATCGCTGCCATGCTGATGAGCGTCCATAGCGCCGGATCGCCGACCGGGATCCAATGCGCTTCGATTGCGCCCAATGCCCCGCCCATCATCAATAACGGAGCTAACACGCCCCCCGATGTACCCGAGCCAAGCGCAATCGACCAGACGAGCGATTTTCCGATTAACAATCCGATCAGCGCCGGCCCGACAATATCGCCGCGAAGCAAGTCACGAATGATATCGTACCCCACGCCCAACACCCGCGGATCGATATATCCGCCGATGCCGATCATCGCTCCGCCAATAATTGGCCACCACATCCAGTGGAACGGCAGTTTCGTGAACAGGTCTTCGAACCCATAAACCATGTTCGTCAATACGCCTGAAGCAACTCCGGCAATCAGTCCGACGAGGCCTGCGTAGAGTATCATTTGAGTGCTGAGGGCTGCGTGCGGTACAATCGGGAAGATCGGCCCTGCGCCTAACAGTGGTATGCGCACCATTGCCGCAACCGCAGCGGCAAGGGCAACAGGGATAAAACTCCGCGGTTTCCATTCGAATAACAGGAGTTCGACGGCAAGCAGTACCGCGGCGATCGGCGTCGCAAATATCGCCGACATGCCCGCTGCCGCTCCGGCAACGAGGAGAGTCTTGCGCTCTGCCGCCGAGAGATGGAAGAATTGCGCAAACAAAGAACCGAATGCCCCGCCCGTCATGATAATCGGTCCCTCGGCGCCGAACGGTCCACCGGTGCCGATGGATATAGCGGAGGAGATCGGTTTCAGCAAGGCGACCTTCGCCTCGATCTTGCTCCTGCCGATAAGAATTGCTTCGAGCGCCTCGGGAATGCCGTGACCGCGGATTTTTTCAGAGCCATACCTCGCCATCAATCCAATAATCAGTCCGCCAATCGTGGGCACAAGAATTACCCACAAGCCGAGATGATGCCCGGCGGGGGAGATCGAACCGGCAGTGAACCGGCCGTAAAATGAAACATTCGTAATAAAATTGATCAGCCAGACAAGCACAGCAGCCACCACTGCGCCCATCGCGCCGATAACAATCGCCATCGCAGACAGCGTGACAACGCGCTTATCGGTACTAAAATCAGCTAAGGTATCTATCGTTTCAGGTTTATTCATCGGGTTTTTGGGGTAGATTCTTCAGGAATTGAAAAAAGAGGAGAAAAAAGCGTACTCGTTTTCGGGAAGCGTTATATATAATAATATCTAAAATGAATAAGATTATCAATTCTCTCAATCTGGGAGGGAGTTCCACTCCCGACCATTTTCAATCTCGTTCCCACTCTGCCACGGGCGGACTGCGTGGGAATGCGCAGTGGGGCGCTCCGCGTCCCTTCGACGCGAAGCGTCGAATAGAAATCCCTTTCCCAATTCTGGAAGAGGAGAGAGGAAAGGGCGCTCGTTTTGAATTTCCCCCGAAACCCTTTACATTAATCATCGAACATGCTAACTCTTGCTCAATTGTTGTTAAGTCATCCATGAAAACTCTTAAGCTTTGCTCAAGAATAGCGCTATTTGGGCTGGTGCTTGGGTCGTGGAGTATCTTGACGGCTCAGGATCAGGATACCGTGCGCAAACAACTCTTGTTCGATTACGGATGGAAATTCCATCTCGGCGATGCGTCGTCTCCCGAAGGAGATTTCGGTTACGGCATTGAAGCATCGTTCGCAAAGGCCGGCGAAGCAAGCGGTCCCGCCAAAGTTGATTTCGACGATAAAGATTGGAGGACGCTCGATCTCCCGCACGATTGGGCGGTAGAGCAAGATTTCGTTAATAGTAAAGACGAAGCGGTTCGCGATCACGGCTACAAACCGATCGGCCGACAGTTTGCAAAGACTACCGTAGGGTGGTACCGAAGGACATTTACTGTTCCGAAAGCAGACTCCGGCAAACGCATCGTCGTGAAATTCGATGGCGTCTTCCGCGATTGCGTCGTCTGGCTGAACGGTCATTTCCTCACCCGCCACTTAAGCGGCTACAGCGAGTTCAGTGAAGATATCACGAATTATTTGAAATACGGTTCGAAGAATGTGCTCGTCGTCCGTGTGGATGCGAGCCAATACGAAGGCTGGTTTTACGA
>DATGFY010000485.1:0-2967 GCA_035308785.1 Bacteroidota bacterium
GACTGATGACGCTGATACATGCCTGCATCGATTTAGGTTTCACGTAAATGGTGCTTTGCTTGTATATCAGCGTAATCACAAACATCATCGCCCTTGCCCGCCCGCCGTAATGGCGGGATCAGCGGTTCCCGTTGCTTTTTACGACAAGAAACGCTATACTAAAAGACCCCCGTTTATCAAAACCATGGAAGAAACCGTAATAAACGTCCTTTTGGTGGATGACGACGCTAATTATGTCGCCATCGTCAAACAGCTGCTGACGCGGTTCCAAAAGTACCGCTTCGAAACGCAGTGGGAACAGGAGGGCGAAAAAGTGATCTCCCGGCTCCGCGCCAACCCCTCGATCAATCTTGTCTTAATGGATTTCTTCCTCCCCGATATGAACGGCCTCGAAATCGCGAAACGGATCGCAAACGAAAAAATCGAAGTGCCGATCGTTTTCCTCACCGCCAACCGCGATTACCGTTCGGCCGTAGAAGCGATGAAGGACGGCGCCGAGGAGTATCTTCTGAAAGAAGAAATCCGCGATACCACCCTTCCCCGCACGATCGTTAACGTGCTGGAACGGTGGCGCTTAAAGCGGCAGATTTTGGAAGCGGAAAAACAGAAGATGCTGGTACAGAAAAAGACCGAAGCGATTAAAGAACTTGTTGTGACTATGTGCCACGAATTTAACAATCCGCTGGCGGCAATCAAGATCAGCACGGCCATCCTGAACCGCCAGAACACCGGCGAAGAAGAGCGCGGGCTGCTGGATAAGTTTAACCGCAGCGTAACCACGCTCGAGCAAGAGATTATCAAATTACGCGATTTAAATTACGAGGATAAATAGGGGCTTCACACCTTGAAAGTCACCCTGCCCGCCGCGGGCGGATTGTTTCAGGGTCTACTTCGACTTAGGTGCCGAAACAAGTTCGGCATGACAAAAGGATTGAAGATGAGAACGTGGATTCCCGACAACAGCATTCGGGAATGACAAATTGATAGTTGGATTTTTGACGGAAAAAAGGTATATTATAAGACTGATGAATGCAAAAGTGAGACACCTGGCGAAGCCCGAAGGTGCCTCGAATGAGGCGCGCAAAATACCAAACACACAAGACTTTCTAATGTCCCGTCCGAGTACGGGACATTTTTTTTCTATTGGGGTATAAGCGAATTTGACGCAAGTTCGGCACGTCGCAGAGATCCTCGAATCATGGGCGCCCAAAGCGGCGGCGTGGGAACGCGATAATATCGGACTTCTGGCCGGCTCGGCCACAGCGAATGTAAAGAAGATACTCGTTGCACTCGATTGCACACAGGAAGTCGTTGCTGAGGCGACGCGCACCAAGGCCGATCTCCTCATCACGCATCACCCGTTGATCTTTCGGCCGGTATCTTCCGTAACAGATCGGGATCGCGTCGGCGCGCTGCTCACGAGTTTGATTCGGGCTAAGATTTCGCTTTACGCGGCGCACACAAATTTGGATTTCACGCGAACCGGCGTCAGTTACGTGCTCGCGCAATTGTTGGGAATCAAAGAGCCGCAGGTGTTGCACCCCAGCGAGAATCTCTACAAGAAGATTGCGGTTTTTGTACCGGAAGATTATCTGGGCCGTGTGATGGAAGCCATGTCCGCTGCCGGAGCCGGGCGGATTGGGAATTATGATTCGTGTTCGTATCTGGTGATCGGCACAGGGACATTCCGTCCGCTTGCTGACGCGAAACCGTTCATTGGCTCGAAGGATCGGCTTGAGCGGGTCGTAGAAGTCCGGTTAGAAATGATAGCCCTCTCGTGGAAAGTTCGGAATGTTCTTGAAGCGATGCGCTCCGTCCATCCGTACGAATCGGTGGCTTACGATGTCTATCCGCTGGAAAATACGGCAGATGATTTTGGTGCAGGCGCGATCGGCGATCTCGAACAACCGGTCACACTGAACGCATTCCTCGCAACGGTGAAGCAGCGACTTAAGGCAAAGGCCATCCGGTATTCCGGCAAGACGAGTGGAACCATCCGCCGCGTTGCAGTGTGCGGCGGCAGCGGGTCCGATCTGCTTCCGGTTGCAATCCACAACGGCGCGGATGCCCTCGTCACCGCCGACGTGAAGTACCATGCATTCCAGGATGCCGAACAAGATATTGTGTTGATCGATGCGGGACATTACGAGACCGAAGTTCCCGTTGTTTCCCGCGTCGCAGAGTACCTTACAAGAGAATTCAAAAAACGCGGCGAACCGGTGCAGGTTCGCGCTGCACGCTCGTCGCGGAATCCCGTCCATTACGTTTAGCGAACAAGGAGCTGCCCGTGGTACATTCGTTAGCAATTTTGTATTCCGTTCAACAGATCGATAACCGCCTCGAAGAGATATCCGATATGAAAGGCGATCTTCCCCAGATTGTCGCCGATCTTGAGCGGCAGATCGAGGAAGGGAACGAAACGATTAAACGATCGAACGAAGCGATCAAGAACGTCAAGATCGACCGCGATAAGGCCGACGTCGATATTATCGAATGGACCGAAAAAATCGCAAAATTTAAAAGCCAGCAACTTCAAGTGAAATCGAACAAACAGTACGATGCTCTAACGAAGGAAATTGATTCCGCAGAAGCCACCATCACCGCCCTTGAAAAATCGATGGAAGGCGCAGAAGGAAAAATGCAGATGGCCAAGACCGATATCGAAACGGCCACTGCCCGCCTCACCGATTTGAACGCTGAATACACCGAGAAACAAGCCGAACTTGCCGAGGTTAGCAAAGAACACGAAAAGGAAGAATCGAAACTGCTTGCGGAGCGTAAGCAACTCACTGGGAGCGTCCGGAAAGAAGATCTTGCGCGGTACGAGAAAATCCGCAAGGCTAAAGCCGGCAAGGCCATTGTTGCCATCCGGCGCAATGCCTGCGGCGGCTGCTTCAACCGCGTTCCGCCGCAAATGATCCTTGAGCTTCGGCAAATCGATAGCGACCGGTTCCTCACATGCGAGCA
>DATGFY010000486.1:0-8236 GCA_035308785.1 Bacteroidota bacterium
GAAACGATCACCGCCTTTAACGACGGATTGTTCAGCTCTTCCAGTTTTTGGAGCAGCGTCAACCCGTCCATCTCCGGCATATTAATATCCGAAAGGATCACCGAGATGTCCGGGTGGCTCTCGATCCGCGCAAGCGCTTCAATCCCGTTCTGCGCGAATACGAACTCGTACTCGCTCTCCTTAATCTGTTTCCGAAATTTCTGGCGTATCAACGATTCCAGATCGGGCTCGTCGTCCACCACCAACATTTTTACGGGTTGCATTATTTTATTCTAGGTTAGTAACGAGTACGACGCCTACGGCGCCGAAAATACTTTTGGTTTCATTCCTATAAACGTTGGATGCCTTCGGCATCCCGCTTCCCTCTTCAGTTGTCATTGCGAGGCGCGACGACGACGAAGTCGGCGGAGCAACGCGGCAATCTCAATGTTTCGAATATCGACTGCCCTCTTCGTGGGAACCGAGGGGGTGATGCCCCAACTGGTGAGCACCGACCACCGAAGACCGAACACCGAGCCCCTTACGCCGTCGCCGCAAACATCTCTTTCTTCAGCTTCTCAAAATCGATCGGCTTCGTAAAATACTCTGCCGCACCATACGCCATTGCGGTCTTGAAATTATGCTCATCGCTGTACGCGGTAATCATGCACACCTTCAACTGCGGGAAGTTTTCCTTCACCATCTTTAACAACTCTATCCCCGTCATTCCCGGCATGTTGATATCGGAAAGAATCAATACCACGTCCGGCGGCGTAAAGCTTTTCAAATACTTCATTGCCTCATCGCCGGAAAGAGCGAAGACAAACTCTACCAGCCCCTCGCGGACTTCCTTCCGGAACCGCTGCTTGAACAGAAACGCCACATCCTGCTCATCGTCCACCACCATTATCTTCATCATGGATATTTTCCTATTCAGAGATTTCCAATAAATTACTTCGATGTTTGTCATTCTGAGCAACGCGACTTGCCCGCCGGTCTTAATGGCGGGAGAATCTCTCCCCTCTCGGAGTTTACCCTCGAATGCTCCCGTCGGGGGTAAGAGAGGGGTTGGGGGTGAGTTACTTTCGGATTGCTCAACTCTATCGGCAGAGATTCTTTGTTGGCCCGCTCACATTTGTAAGCTGGACTCCTCAGCTTGTGCCGTCGGGTCTTTCGACCCGACGGAGTGGAAAAATGACACTCCTTTGGAGTTTTTCACTTATCTCTGCATTACATTTTCGGTATCGTAATAATAAATTCGGCGTACTCGCCCTCTTTTGTATCTACGCGGATTTCGCCTTTATGTTCCTGCGTAACAATGTCGTAGCTCATCGAAAGGCCCAACCCCGTGCCTGCCCCTGCGGGCTTCGTCGTGAAGAACGGGTTGAAGATCTTTTCGATGACGCTTTGCGGTATCCCGTTGCCGTTGTCGCGGATGCGCACCTCGAACTTGTTGCCAAGATTTTTCGAGCTCACGCTGATCGTCGGCGCAAACCCGTTTGGCGCGCGTTTCTTCTTGTCGTTGGCGGCATAACAGCCGTTGTTGATGATATTCAGGAAGACGCGGCTCAAATCCTGCGGCACAATATTTACTTGCCCGATCGTGTCGTCGAACTTTGTTTCGATCTTCACATTGAACGATGAATCCTGCGCGCGCATGCCGTGATACGCCAAGCTGGTGTATTCGGCGAGGAGTGCGTTCAGGTCGGTCATCTGCCGCTCGCCGGTTTTCCCGCGCGAATGGAGCAGCATTCCGCGCACGATGCTATCGGCGCGCTTGCCGTGCTCGTTGATCTTGTTGACGTTTTGCCGCAAGCTGGACATAATCTCTTCGATGTTCACCCTCGAGCGCTCATCGAACGAATCTTTCTTCTTGTCGAATTCCTCCTGCAGCTCCACCATTAATTCATCGGATAGCGCCGAAAAATTATTGACGAAGTTCAGCGGGTTCTTAATTTCATGCGCAATACCGGCCGTGAGCTGCCCCAGCGAGGCCATCTTTTCCGATAGCACCAACTGGTGCTGCGCGTCCTTCAAATCGTTCAGCGCCCGCTCGACGTTCTCTTTTTCCTTTTGCAAGTCCGCCGTGCGCGCTTCGACGATGCGCGTCAATTCGATTTCGCGCTGTTTCAAACTCCGCACACGCATCAGGTAGATGCCCGGCCCCACGCCCACGAATCCCAGAATGCACATCGCGAGGAACCACGTCGATTGGTAAAAAAACGGCTTCAGCACAAACGCGGTCGATGCGCCGAGCTCATTCCATACACCATCGTTGTTCGCCGCGATAACTTTGAACGAATATTCTCCAGGGGGAATGTGCGTGTAGAACGCCTCGTGACGGTGCCCCGCGTCCACCCAATCTTTCTCGAACGGTTCTAGTTTATATTTAAACTTCACCTTATCGCCCCCGAGGAAACTGATCCCCGCATAGGTGAACTGGAATTTTTCCGTTCCCGGCGCAAACGTATTGTTCGCTTTCGGATCGAATGGCTTCTGATCCGCCAACATTTGCTCGATGACGACCGGCGGTGGAACCATGTTCAGTTTGATATCGGCAGGGTAAATCGTTGTCAATCCCCCGACCGCCGAAAAAGCCAATCTGCCGTCGTGCATCTTCCACGCATTTGGCGTGACTCCGCCGTTGCACTCGCGGTTCTTCATCCCGTCGCCCGTTCCGTATGATGTGCACGTTACCGCCGGAATTTTCCCGTCGCAAAAATCGTTCATCTCCCTCTTTGATACACGGTAAATTCCCTTATTGCAATCGGACCAAATATTGCCGAATTCATCCTCCAGCAAGCAATACGAATTATAATCGAACAATCCGTTCCGCGGTGAAATCGATACGAACTTGCCGTCTTTGTACCGGATAATGCCGTGCCCGCCCGTACCGATCCAGAGTGTGCCTTCGATGTCTTGAT
This sequence comes from Bacteroidota bacterium, assembly GCA_035308785.1. Taxonomy (GTDB): domain Bacteria; phylum Bacteroidota; class Ignavibacteria; order UBA10030; family SZUA-254; genus DATGFY01. The sequence continues at coordinate 2,904 of DATGFY010000486.1, forward strand.
ACAGTCCGAATATCCCGGCTCCAACCAACGTATCGGGCATCGGCACTGTGGCATACGTTCCCTGTACTATGTGACCGAGACCTGCGAGTCCGCCTGACCAAATTGACCCATCGGCGCCTTCGCACATCGCAAACACGGCATCGGTGGCATCGTTATGGACTACGGTGAATTTCCCATCGGCGTATTTCGTGATGCCGCTGAACGACCCTATCCAGAGAGTACCGCTTTTGTCAATCACCATCGAGTTGGCTGCATTATTCACAAGGCCGTCCTTGACAGTAAATGTTGTGAACTTTCCATTTGCATAGCGGGCAATTCCTGCATCGGTAGTTCCAATCCAGATTGCCCCCGATTTATCTTGTGCAATCGGCCCAATGGCATTCGAAGGAAGACCGTTCTTGTCATTGAAGGTCTTGACCGTGCCGTCTTTATATAGGTTTAGCCCTGAGGAGAATGTCCCGATCCACCAATTTTGGTCCTTATCCTCAAAGACGCTTTGAATGAGATTTTGCGCGAGGCCGTCCTCGGTCGAGTAGGTGATAAACTTCGAGTCGCGGAGCCGGTCGAGTCCCGCGCCGTACGTCCCGATCCATAAACTTCCTTCGTTGTCTTCATACGCGGCGCGCACATCGTTTTCAGAAAGGCCGTCGGCTTTGGTGAACGATTCCAGCGCCCCATTCTTAACGCGTTGGATCCCCTTCGCCCGCGGTACGACCCAAATCGTTCCCTCCCGGTCTTCAAAAATTCTGGCAATGCTATTCCCCGGTGAGCCGTCTTTGTTCAGGATGACCGTAAACTTGCCATCGGCATAGAGTTCAACCCCTCTGTCCGAGCCGAAATAGAATTGGTGTCTGGTGTCTTCGTACATCGCCTGGATAACTTCGTTGTGAAGTCCGTCCTTCTTCGTCAGCGTTGTGAACACGCCATTAGAAAACTTGTTGATTCCGTGTTGGGTGCCGATCCACATCGTTCCTTCACGGTCCTCGTAGAGCGACCAGATGGAATCAGTAATGACTCCGTCCTTGGCGCCGTATGAAACAAACTTCCCGTTCTCATAAACCGAGAGTCCAAGGTCGCATCGAAACCATACCCGGTGTTCGCGGTCCGCATAGATGCCATAGACCGAATCGCTGCATAAGCCGTCTGTGCGGCCATAATGCACAAACCGGTCGCTCTCAAGTCTGAGCACGCCGTGATTCGAAAGAATCCAGACTGCTCCTGTGCTGTCGATACCGGCAGTATTGCTCGGCTTGCCGTCAAACCCTTCCGTCTTCCCGAAACCATGGAATACGCCGTTCTGATAACGCGTCAAGGAAATGTAATTTTGTCCCGCAAAGTAGATCGTTCCATCGGGCGCGCTCATGATGCGCTGAATGGAGTTCACCGCAAATTCCGGCGTTGACGTGCGGTCGAAGATCGTGAAATGCGATCCATCGAACCGCACAACACCTTCCTGCGTTGCAAACCACATATACCCATCCTTGCTCTGATAAATCGCTATGACGGAATTTTGGGGCAATCCATTGCCGGTGTTCCACGCTTCGTGGATATACTGCCTGAGCGTTTTCTTCGGGTCCAAGCTCAATCCCGTGTTGCACAAACCGAGCACAACGGCGGCAACAAGCAATATGCGGAAGGTCATTTTCATACAATTTCCCAGTGTAATCTTATCATAATAAGATTTTTTTGGCTGAAATAAAATATGAGATGGAGGGAAGCGCGGTCGAAACTATACCCGATGTGTCATTCCCGCGTGCTTCTAGCGGGAATCCACGTTCTTTTCTTTCAATCTTTTTCCACAATGAATGCACCGCGTCTTATGCGCCGGCGTATCCTCTCCGCACGAAGGACATTTCACCGGCCGCGCGCGCTTGCGCATAAGGTCGGTATTCGGTTTCGCAAAAATATTGAACAGCAGTCCCGCCACCGGAGTCAGCAGCGACGAAACAAACACCCCGATCATGAAATGATGTCCGCGGCGGTAATTCCAATAGCCCATCGCTACGGCGAGCGAAAAATACACCAGCCAGAAATACGGGTTAAGACTTAGATCGTACATAGATTGAAATCCTATTCAATGTATCTATTAATCACACACCCTAGTTATCCCTCAGATGATTGTTTCCCCTCCTCGCTTCTGAGGAGGGGATACGGCGAAGCCGAGGGGAGGTGCGTTTACCGCTTCATCGACATGCCCGCCACACCCAAAGCACCTCCTCTCCCTGCCTTCGGCAGGGTTTCTCCTCCTCAGAATCGAGGAGGAGAGCCGTTCGGCATTTTTCCTTGTACATATTTTCGAATCTCTAGTAGTACATCTTCGGTGTGTTTCAAAACAGCTTCGTTACTAAACCTCAGGATCTTGACGTTGTCCACCTCAATTTCGCTCGAACGTATGGCATCGTACTCTTGCTGCGTCGCGCCATCGTGCGAAGATCCGTCCAGTTCAATAACCAACCTGCACGACGGGCAGTAGAAATCAACCACATAACTTCCGATGCTATGTTGACGCCGGAACTTCACTTTCTCCATCTTGCAATCCTTCAGATGGAGCCACAAAATTCGTTCTGCGGGGGTGGAGTTTTTACGAAGCTCTCGTCGCCGCCCCAGAAGCGCCTTATTATTATGAATCTTCCGTTGTTTCATTCAAACCATATCACCCAAAATGTTTGCGGTCTTCTCCCCTCCTCGCTTCTGAGGAGGGGATACGGCGAAGCCGAGGGGAGGTGCGTTCCGCCACGTTGCCACGTGCCCGTACGCATGCAAACATTGCGTTATTTCCACTCCGCCAACAAATACTCCGTCCCGTATGGCCTAATCCTCATATTCCCGATCGGACCGCTTTCCTTATGCCCAAACGCATCGCTGCGGTACATCATCAGGTTTGTCTCATCCTTCCACACGATCCCGACTGTCTGATTGGCATTCGAAGGATTATACAGAAACACCAGCAGCGACTTCCCCGCTTCGATCGGTTTGATTGAACTCACCTCTATCGCAGACGGCGTGACCGTGCATAACGATGTAACAACCGGTTCTCCGTCATTCACCGGTGCAACGATCAACGGCGCACGCCGCTCAGCCCCAAACCGTGCCGCATCCTCGGACGCATACTGCTTGTGCGGCCATAAAGAATAGGCAAATCGTATCGGTCCGGACTGATCGGCTTTGTAATTCGTGTGCCAGTAATTGTTCAGTACGTACGAGTAAAACGTCGCCGATTGCGCAATCGATTTCATCCACGGCCGCTCGGCATTGATTGCGCCCATTTCAATCAATGGCGCATCGAGCGTGGCCACGGTTACCCCCATCGAATCGTTCGAAACGTCCGCCCAGCTCGCGACGGAGAAGAAATTCTTACACGCGCCGGTCAACTGGTCGTCTTCCGGGGTAATGATCCCGGCCGCTACGTCGTACCGCAGTTTCCCGCCGGGAATATTAAACGGAAACGCAATGTGCGCCCCTTCTTTTTCGCGGATCGCTTTCTTGTCGATATTTGTCTCCAGATCTATCCGGTCGATTTTGGAATATAACGTCACCGTGTACGAGTAACTGTTGCAGCCCGGCGCATCCGCCGTGACGCGAATTCTCACGAGTAAGTCTCCCTGTTCGATGAATGCAACCTTGACGTTCCTCACTATCAGCGTGCTGTCGGAATTAATTCCCGGCACATACAGGAATTCGTTAACTCCTTGCCCGCGCGTTGTGTCCACAAATTCCGATTCATGCGTTGCATTTTTTCTGGGGATGCCCTTGATGCCCTGTGCCGTCATGGACGAATCCGGCGTTTCCTTCCACCGCAATTTCCTGATACCGCCATTGTTCGGATCGATCGCAATCGTCGCTTTGCCGAACGTCAGCGTATTATTGATCATTTTCAGTCTCGCTGATCGCGCGGACTTTCCTTTCGAGATGCGAATCCTCTTCGCGCCCATCGGCGGAATGTCATTAACAAACACTGCAAGCTCTCCCGTGGACAGCCGCTGTGCGCGCAACGGTTTTTCATTCATATCACTAGCATGATCCCCCGCCGCGCTCTGCCCTTTCGTCAGCATTACCACATCCGTCCGCGGCCACGATGAAGTATTAACGATGTCAAACGTCGAGCTTTCCGACTTGTCTTGATGCACCGCGCTCGCAACCAGCGCCTTTGAAAGCGAATCCGCGTCCAGCGCATACTGCCGCTTGATCTTCCACTGGCCGGTTGTCTTCGCGCTGTCGGGATCGCTAACACTGATATCAGCGCCCCATGTGTGCTCGTCCCACAGAGTCACGTTCCGCCACGCGGCATACGCAACGCTGTCGGGGAACCGCTCCGGAGCGCGCATCGACCACAATGCTTCGCCCTGCGTCAAACGGTCCACCGCAGCACGGTCCAACGCCGTTTCGTTCGCCGTCGATACTGCGCCGTCTTCCCAGTAGGGTGTGAAATCGCCCTTATGCACGGGCAGCGAATCGCCGTATTCTTTTATGAAATCGGTAAAGAGCTGCTTGTGCGTCGCAATCACCAGCCGCGGCGAAATATAGCGTTCGTTCCACTGCCGCACGAAATCGGAAAGCGTCGTGTCGTTGCCGCCGTTATCGCCCAAGGTGTACGGCATATAATAAATGTCGTACGGGTAATTCGTCGCATCGAGCTTGCGGATGATTTTCATCACGCGCTCCGGCCCGCCGTTCGCAAGCGTCGCCTGATGGAAGCTCGAATATCCCGAACCCGCTACCCAGAACAGCACCCGCTCGGAACCCGATTGCGAATCCCAGTAAAACGGTTTATCGCCCCAATCATCGATGACATAGCCGATCCGGTCGCCCGTGTTCGGCCCGCTTGCGAAATATTTCACGCCGCTCTGCGCCAGCATCGGCACCATGCCCCACGTAAAGCCGGGCACATCCGAGACTGCTGCAGTCGTAATAGGTATGCCGTACTGTTCCGAAAACTTCCGCGCGAACTCCGTAAAGTGGCTCATCTCCGTCGCGTTCGCAAGGCCGGTCAGCGGATTCACCAGCAGCGCGTTCATGCCGATGCTACCCGCCCGCACGTCGGCAATGAATTCTTCCTTCTTCTCCGGCGATGCATTCTGCAGCCAGCTTTCCAATGACCAGAGGATTTCCAAATTCCATTTGTAGCGCGAATCTTCGGGATAATCTTTTGTTTTCTTGATGAGCTCTAATGCCTGATCGAGATGATGCCACTGCTTGGCGCGCACATCGGGCTGCAAATCGGTGTAACCGATATCGTTATGCGTATGCGGAATGAAATAGATCGATCGCTGCTTCACCGGCGTAATTTCCATCGTCCGCGAATCTGTTTTATTCCCGTTCACCGAATAATTCAC
>DATGFY010000487.1:0-8162 GCA_035308785.1 Bacteroidota bacterium
AAGATTCCTGCTGTGTAATCGCCCGAATCGGCGCGTGGGTTACTTTACAACGGTTACGGCGACGTTATCTTTGAGATTGTTTTGGCCGTTGATGACAATGGTCTCGCCTTCGGTAAGACCGCTGCGGACTTCAAGGTTCAAGCCGGATTCTTTTCCGGGCGTAATGCTTCGGAGTTTTGCGATGCCATTGGTTACGACATAGACTTGCGGCTGGTGCAGACTGCCAACAAGCGCTACGCGGGGAATTGATAGGACAGGACCTTCGAGTTTCGGATGAAACACGATGGTGCCGAACATTCCCGCCTTCAATGGATGATCTTTGCTGTTCGGAAGAGTTACTTCCACAGGGTACGTATGCGCTTCATCCGATTTGGCGCTGATGGCGGTGATCTTTCCGGTAAATGCGGTTCCCGGGTAGATATCCGTGCTGATATCGGCGGCATCGCCCTGCTTCAAACCGAAGACGTCCTTCTCGGCGACGTTCACTTTTACTTTGAGCGTCGAAAGATCAACGACATTGCCGACAACGACGTTCTTGGGTACGTATTCGCCGATATCGAACAGACGCGAGGTGACCGTCCCGGAAATGGGGGTCGATATTTTGGCGTCGCGGACCACCTTTTGGGCTGTGATGTACTGCGCTTCGGCGTTTTTATACGCCCAACGCGTTGATTCCTCTTGCTGATCCGTTACGGCGTGAGATTGTACAAGCGATTCGAAGCGGTCGAAATCTTTCTTCGCTTTCTCGTACCCCATTTGGGCAGATTCAAGGGTGGCTTGTTTGGTGTCATCTTCAAGCTGCAGGATCATCGACCCCGCTTCCTTATAATCGCCGACTCTTGCGCCGACTGCGGTGACTTTGCCATCGGTCTCTGAGACGAGAGCGACGTCGTGGTTGGCATTAATTGTTCCCACAATCGGATCCATTGGCGCAGATTGCAGTTTGTCGACTGTTGCAACAGAGACCGGGTATGAGGTCATGAGATCGCTCTTTGCATCAGCTTTCATCTTTGAGCGGTTATTTAAGAGCACGAGAATGATTATCGCAAGAACGATAACCGCGCCGGCGGTAAGTTTAAATTTTTTCATAGTGTATCCTATTCGAATATGCATAACGACTTCGAGATTGCTTCGCGTCGTGCCTGCGGGCACGAAATCCGCTCGCAATGACGAATATTTATAGGGAGATTGCTTCGCGTCGCGCTGATGCGCGAGAATCCGCTCGCAATGACGAGTATTTATAGTGAGATTGCTTCGCGCCGTGCCTGCGGGCACGGAATCCGCTCGCAATGACCGACTATTTTATATTTGTATTTGGGTTAAATCAAGAATCAATTTATTCCCCAACCGCTTTGGCGAGGAGCGCAGTCGCTAGTTCCAAGTCGACGAGCGCTTGCGTGTAGTTAGTCTTTGCCTGAAGCAAGGAAACCTGCGCATCGAGGACGTCGGAGTTCAATGCGAGCCCCGATTTATACTTTTCGTTGGTGACGCGGTAGTTTTCCTGCGCTTGCTGCACGGTTGTTTGAGAAACTCCGACGCGTTCGGCGGCCTTGTGGACGTTGAGGTAATCCTGGGTAACCTCGAGCGTGATTGCATCGTGGAGCTGCTTGGAGGCATCTTCTGTTTGCGAGCGTTGAGCCTCTGCTTCGTTCGACTGATCGGCGGTTTGGCCCCAATTCCAGATGTTCCATGAGGCTGAAACGCCGATATCCCAGCTATCCTTGAATTCATCAGTCGTTGGGACGTAGCGCGAATTCGGCCGGTTGTAGTTATAATCGCCAACGAGATAGACCTGCGGGTACCAGCCGGAGCGCGACGCAGTCACCTGCGCATCGCTTGCCTTCAGGCGGAAATCCATCGCTTTCATCTCGGGCCGGCTTTCGATGGCGGAATGAACGAGAGAATCGAGTGAGGCAAGCGTTTTGATCGCCGCCGCGCCGGATGAATCTCCCATCGCCTGCGGCAATGAAACGAGGGAAACTCGTGTGTCGAGCGAAACGCCCATCACGTTATCCAGACCCACCATTGCGAGTTCGACATTATTCTTTGCATCGATCTGCAGAAGCTGGGTGTTGGAAAGCTGCACCTGAACGCGGAGAACGTCGTTATTTGTCGCCATGCCGTGATTCATCAGGTTTTGCACATCGTTGAGGTGCGCCTGAACTTCATCGATGTTTTCATCGATCACTTTCTTGATCTCGATCGCCTTGAACAAGTTCCAGTAGGCGTTCTTGACGTTGTATATCAGGTTGTTTTTATCGCCGGTGTATGAATGTTCCGCGGCGCGGGTATTATACTCTGCGGCATCGGTAGAGGCTTGCAGCCGGAAACCTGTAAAGATCGGTTGGGTGAGGGTCAGCCGGGTCGTGTACGCATTATCAATCGTCGGAGAGATGACAAACGGCGGAAAGCCGAATTGCGGCGGTAGAACCACTGCGAACGGCGGCACCGAACTCAATCGCGTGTAGGCGCCATTCAAGCTTAAGGAGGGCAGTCCGTTGGTGCGGACCTCGCTTTCGCGCGCGCCGGCCAACTGCACATTCATCAACGATCCGTGGAGCGCTTTGCTGTTATCGAGACCCAGCTGCACGCTTTGTTCGACCGTGAGCGGCATGATCTTGCCCGAATCAGGAGGAGCAGAGGCCACTGCCACGCTTGCGGCCGCGATTGTGAGTGCTGCGAAAATTGTTCTCAATTTGCTGTTCATCGATTATTACTTTCCAAAGATTAACCGGTTGTTGGATTAGCGTCTCTCCGTAGGAGAGACGAATTAGGCCGAAGGAAATTGTATCGGGTTATGCAAACACATTTCGCGGTTTGGCTTTATCGGTCAAGATGCCTTCGAACATGATCTTGACGATTGCTTCATAGACCTGCGCGGCAGAGTACGGAAGCGCCATCAATACGTGGGGAGTGAGCATGTGTTCGATGGAATTCAAATAAATTGTCATCACGAGGTCGCGGTCGATGTCTTTCCGAAAAACGCCTTGCTCCATACCTTCTTTGAGGAGATTGCCGAAATTCGCCAGGATCGCTTTCGAGCGGAAATCGGAGATCTCTTTCCATAATTGGGGAGCATGCTTTTGCAAATCTTCGATCAGCGTTCTGCCCATTTTGGAATATTCCAGAGCGGTGGAGGTCATCATGCGGCGGAGTTTTTCGACGAAATCGATTGAGGCATCGTTCATCAGCGCCTTGCACGAGTTGTCCATTTCGCGCATAACGACGCGGGCCACCTCGCTCGCCATTTCTTCTTTGCTTTGGAAATATTTGTAGAGCGTTTTCTTGCTCATGCCAAGTTTGGCGGCGATGTCATCGACGGTAACGCGGGAGAAGCCGCTGTTAAAGAACTGATCGCGGGCTGCGGCGAGGATTCGCGCGCGTACTTCGGGATCGTTTTCGGTAATTTTAAGTTCTGCTGAAGGTTCGATCATAAATTTCTTTCTTTTACAGGAAACCCAAAAAGTGTATTGAGTTTCCATTAGGTCACAAAAAATGCAGTTTCTGGCGTGGATTCTGCATTGATGGGAAACTGTATTAGTATTTACGGTTTCTAAATATATAAAGTTTCAGGTTGGGAAGCAAATTTATTTCGGAGGGCTGGTATGATTTTTTCCTTGACTCATATGCTAAGGAAGTGTATATACCTACTAGGTGCTAGGAGTTAGGTGAAAGGTGTTAGGGGATTGCGAAAAATGGAATCCACCGAAGGCGGAGGAATACGGAAAAAAGAGGGAACGATGCTCTCCAAAATACGCCGCCGAAAAATCGGCTATCAGGATAGCGGAAGCTGGTAATCCGCCGAATGCGGAGGGTAAATGCGATAATGCTCAATTCCTCCTGCGCCCCCCTCCGGCGGGTAAAGCGAGGTGCAACTGTAAATCTGTATGGCTTATACAGTTACAGAACAATTGATCAAAAAGTGATCAAAAACCCCCTATTTTTTTCATACTTTTTCACGTGTAAAATCAGGATATTACAGAGGATAGGGATTAACAAAAAAGATGTTTTTTTCAAATCACCCGTAAGGAGGTTTGATAGGTTGAATTTAAGAGATAATATTACGAAGGGCTGCCTCAACAATTGAATCTTCAAACATAAACCCCGCTTTCAATAACTTTTCCGGTACCGCTCGCTGGCCGGTGAGGATCATGCATGACATTTCTCCGAGGGCAAGTTTAAGCGCGAACGCCGGCGCAGGTGTAAACGCCGGACGGTGGATGGCTTTACCGATTGCCGAGGCGAATTCTTTCATGGTTACCGGGTTGGGTGCAGTGAAGTTGACGGGTCCGCTTACACTCTTGTTCTCGATAACGAACAGCATTGCGCGGATATGATCTTGCAGGGTAATCCACGGCATCCACTGTTTGCCGGAACCGAGCGGTCCACCCGCAAAGAATCTGAATGGCAGCAGCATCTTTTTTAGGGCCCCGCCATTTTTATCGAGCACGATGCCTGTCCGGGGGAGGACGACACGGATCCCAAATTCCTCAGCGCGGCGCGCTTCGGCTTCCCATCGCTGGCAGAGATTTGCAAGAAAATCGTTTCCTTGCGGGAAACTCTCGTTGACGTCGTCCCAGGGCACGTCGCCGTAGTAACCAACCGCGGAAGAGTTGATCAGGACTTCCGGTCGTTTGGTTGCAGCGCGCATCGCTTCGACTATCGCGCGTGTGGATTCTACGCGGCTATCGATGAGGAGTTGCTTGCGTGCTGCAGTCCACCTGCCCGAAGCGATCGATTCGCCGGAAAGATTAACCACAGCATCTGCGCCTTCCAGCGCCGACGACCAAGCGCCTGGCGTCCGGCCATCCCATTGCACTGTTGATAGGTGAGGAAGCGGGTTCCATGAATGCTTGGGGTTTCGGGTCAAGACAGCAACGGAATGGTGCTGGTCTAACAGGTGATGAACAAGGGCAGTACCAATAAAGCCCGTTCCTCCGGCGATGACAATTTTCAAAGTGCTTTGCGAATGTTTGAGATTTGTTATAGATTAATTTACCGATGAAATGGATGATATCAAAGCAACATTGGCGTCTTCGTTGCAAAGAAAAGGCGCTGGATTCCCGCCAGAAGCATGCGGGAATGACACTTCGGGGGCACCTTAAGGCTGGACGATAGTTTGGATAAACAATCATTTATCGATGTTTCTTCGCTTGAGGCGAAGGAACTGCATCCATACCGGACGCTGCGGCGACCGATGGAGCATCGCGATAAGGGAATCTTTGTCGCTGAAGGTGAAAAAGTAGTCTGCCGCCTATTGGAATCTTCGATCGAAGTGATATCCATTCTTGCAACTCCGGAATGGATAGAAAAACTTGGCGCGGGCGGACATCCTACAAGTCGCGCGGGTGCGATTTACCGCGCAAAGAAAGAGCTTGTTGAAACAATTGTCGGCGCCAACCTTCACCAGGGGATCATGGCGATTGGAAAGATTCCTCCGGAGCTTCCCCTTGAAACCGTTATTAGGGGTTTGCCTAAACCATTCTTGGCTGTGGCGCTGGATGGACTTGTCCATGCCGAGAATGTCGGAGTTGTTGTGCGCAACTGCGCGGGATTTGGAGTCGATGCGGTGATTGTGGGAGAGAGTTCGAGCAGTCCGTATTTGCGCCGGGCGGTGCGGAATTCCATGGGGACGGTATTTAAGCAAACGGTAATTCATACCGAGGATCTTGCCGCGTCGTTATCGCTCCTCCACGCAAAATACGAAACAACGGTGATTGCAGCGGATCCCCGAGGTGAGATTGTGCCGGATGAGCGCGACTTTTCCCGAAATGTTTGCTTAGTCTTCGGAAGCGAGGGAGAGGGTCTCTCGGATCGCGTTCTTTCCTTGTGCCAGAAGCGGTTTGCTATTCCGATGTCCAACAATGTCGATTCGCTTAATGTGGCGAGCGCAAGCGCGGTGGTGCTTTATGAAACGCAGAAACAACGGGGAAAGATTTGATGATCGGCAAAGAAGATATCCGTGCAATTCTCGCGTCGAGGGAGCGGCGGGTAGTTCCGCTCGAGGAGTATCCCGGTTTCCGCCGCGCGGGTGTGTTGATATTGCTCTCTCCGTTCGGCAATGAATTTTCGGCAGTGTTCACCGTGCGTACGAACGAAGTCGAGACCCACAAGGGGCAGATCTCGTTTCCCGGCGGCATGTGCGACGCAAAGGACAATAACGACATCGTCGCGACTGCATTGAGAGAAACTGAAGAGGAACTTGGCATTCCGCGAACATCGATTGAAGTTCTCGGCAGCAGTGATGATCATGCGACGCCGTCACAGTTTATCGTCACGCCGGTGGTAGGCTATATTGAAAAACTGCCGCCGTTGAAGGTGAACAAAGCCGAGGTTGCGGAAGTGTTTAGCGCGCCGTTGTCGCTCTTCGCGGAACGGACCGGTGCGAGGTCAGAGGACCGTTCGGTGCGATACGGAAGCAGGAGCCGTGAAGTGAAGGTGTGGTTCTTTGATTATAATGGCAAATCGATTTGGGGTGCTACAGCGGCGATGATTGTGAACCTTGTGGATGTACTTTCAGGAAAAATGTAGGGCGATCCGACGCGGCGGATCGGTCGCCCCCGCTTGGAGATGGGCGACGAATTCCCAAGGAGATGCCTTTGGCACTCGTCGCCCTACACACGGTTATCTCTTAGCTTACCTCGATCAACTCCTTTGTGGAAAAGAAAAAGCCGATTTCGATCAATCCATTCTCGGGTGAATCGGAGCCGTGGATGATGTTCTCGCCTTTGCTATCGGCGAACAGTTTGCGGATGGTATTCGGTGCAGCGTCCTTCGGATCGGTAGCGCCGATGAGGGTGCGGAAATCTGCGACGGCGTTTGCTTTTTCCAACGCGATCGGGACGCACGGGCCGGAGCTCATGAATTCCACGAGAGATTCGTAGAACGGCCGGCCTTTATGGACGGCGTAGAAGCCGCCGGCAGTTTCTTTTGTGAGGCGGACTTTCTTTAATGCCACGACGGTGAAGCCGGCTTTTTGGATTTGCGCGACGACTTCGCCGATGAGATTTTTCCGGACACAGTCCGGTTTGAGAATTGCTAATGTTCGTTCCAAGGGGTTCCTTTCGGTTGTATAGCTTTTACGTGAGCACCATTTTACTTAATTGAAGGCGATTGCTGCGGTATTCATTCGGCTGCGTCGACTGAATGCCTCGCAATGACGATTCTTTGTTGCGATTGCTTCGAATCGAAGCCTTGCGAATTTCGGGAGAACTCTCCCTAATCCGCCGCGGCGGACCTCTCTTAAGAAGAGAGGGACTGATTTGTGAAAGACAAATGCCCGTGGCGGCTATCTCTTGCGGGCCGTTTTCCGCGCGGGCTTTCTTTTTTTGGCGGGGGCAGACTTTTTTGCCTTCTTTTTCCCCAGCACTTTGGCTACCATGGCGCCGATGCCGGCGGGGCTATCGACGACGTGGATTCCGGCGCGTTTCATGGCGCGCATTTTTTCTTCTGCGGTGCCCTTGCCGCCGGAGATGATTGCGCCTGCGTGGCCCATGCGGCGTCCGGGAGGCGCGGTTCTGCCTGCAATGAATCCGATGATAGGTTTCGTAAAATTCTTGCGGATATAATCGGCAGCTTCTTCTTCAGCGGTGCCGCCAATCTCGCCGATCATGATGACGGCGTCGGTTTTCGGATCGTCTTTGAACAGTTTCAATGCATCGATGAACCTGGTGCCGATGATCGGATCGCCACCGATACCGATGCAGGTCGATTGGCCCATGCCGAGTTCGCTCACCTGCCAGACTGCTTCGTATGTAAGCGTACCGCTGCGGGAAATCAACCCGACGCGTCCGCGGCGGTGAATGAATCCGGGCATGATGCCGATCTTGCATTCGCCCGGTGTGATGATGCCGGGGCAGTTCGGCCCGATCATGCGGACGTCGTTCGCTTTCAAGTATTCATAGACCGTGACCATATCGCGCGCGGGAATGCCTTCGGTGATCGTGACGATCAGTTTGATGCCTGCTTCTGCGGCTTCCATAATCGCTTCCGCGGCGAACGATGCCGGGACAAAAATTACCGAGGCATCGGCTTTCGTCGCTTTAACAGCATCGGCGACGGTATTGAACACAGGAACCGTCTTCTTAAACGGATACTGTTCGTTGCCTTTGTACTGCAAGCCGCCTTTGCCGGGCGTTACACCCGCAACGACATTGGTGCCG
>DATGFY010000488.1:0-3222 GCA_035308785.1 Bacteroidota bacterium
GGCCTCGCACGCATACGTGTTGGAGCAGCCGCCGAATCCTTCTTCGTCCATCTGGGCGACCATATGCTCGACGCGCGATTTGGATTCTGCTTGGCCCTGCGGAAGCAACCCAAGGTGGGAGACTTTTGCGGCCACAAAGAGCATCGCGGAGGAGTTCTTGCACGCTGCAACACACGCGCCGCAGCCGATGCATGCTGCCGCATCGAACGCGGCATCGGCGACGGGCTTGGGAATGAGAATAGCGTTTGCATCGGGCACACCGCCGGTATGGACGGAAACATAGCCGCCTGCTTGCATAATCCGGTCAAAACCGGAACGGTCAACAACCAGATCTTTGATTACGGGAAACGCCTTTGCGCGCCACGGTTCGATGACGACCGTATCTCCGTCCTTAAACGAGCGCATATGGAGCTGGCACGTGGCAACGCCTCCGAGCGGTCCGTGCGCCCGTCCGTTGATGTAAATTCCGCAGCTCCCGCAAATGCCTTCCCGGCAATCGTGATCGAATGCAATCGTATCTTCGCCTTTGTGCGCGAGGCCATTATTCACGGCGTCAAGCATTTCAAGAAACGACATATCGGCGGACACGTCATTCGCTCCATAAGTAACGAACTTGCCTTCCGATTTTGCATCGTGCTGGCGCCACACTTTCAATGTCAAATTCATTCTACAGTATCCTTGATAATATTCTATATTTCGAATCGCAAATGTCGTTGAAGAAAATAACCAATAATCAATCCGCCGCGGCGGACCAATAACCAAACAAATTCCAAGAATCCAATTCCAACCGGATTCTATTAAGTTTTGTAATTGAGTATCTGAAATTGTTTGTTTATTGGTGCCTGTTTATTGGTTATTCGATCTACTTGTAACTTCGCTGAGAAGGATGAACATGCTCGAATGTCAACGGCTCTTTATGAAGTTCCGGCTTTGTTCCCACGCCTTTGTACTCGTATGCTGCGACATACATGAATTTCTCGTCGTCGCGTTTCGCTTCGCCATCCTCGGTCTGATATTCTTCGCGGAAATGCCCGCCGCACGATTCTTCGCGGTGAAGCGCATCGAGTGCGATAAATTCGCCAAGTTCAAGAAAATCTGCAACGCGTCCGGCTTTTTCCACCTCCGGATTAAAGTTTTCCGCGCTGCCCGGGATCTTCACATTCTTCCAGAAGTCATCCCGCAGTTTCGGGATTTCGCCGATGATTTTCTTGAGCCCGTCAGCAGTACGGCCCATACCGCAGAAATTCCACATTAACTTGCCAAGATCGCGGTGGTATTCATCGACGGTTTTGTTTCCTTGAATCGAAAGCATTTTCTTCGTCGAAGCAGAAACGCTTGAATTGGCCTCAGCAACTGCCGGGTTTTTGGGATCGACGGGTTTGAACTTTTGCGTTGCCAGATAATCGCCAATAGTGTAAGGGATGATGAAATATCCATCGGCAAGGCCCTGCATCAATGCGCTGGCTCCAAGGCGGTTAGCTCCATGGTCCGAAAAATTTGCTTCTCCAAGAACGAACAAGCCAGGGATGGTGCTCATCAGGTTGTAATCGACCCACAACCCACCCATGGTATAATGCACTGCAGGATAGATGCGCATCGGCTGCTCATACGCATTCTCCGCGGTGATCTGTTCGTACATCTCGAAAAGATTGCCATATTTCTCTTCGACCCATTCTTTGCCGTTGCGTTTGATCGCTTCTCCGAAATCGAGATAAACGGCGAGTTTCGTCGAACCGACACCGAAGCCTTGATCGCACATATCCTTTGCGCGGCGTGATGCCACATCGCGCGGAACAAGATTGCCAAATGAAGGGTAGAGGCGTTCAAGGTAATAATCGCGCTCGTCTTCCGGAATATCTTTCGGGTTGCGGGGATCGCCTTTCTTCTTCGGAACCCAAATTCTTCCGTCATTTCGCAAGCTTTCGCTCATCAGGGTCAGTTTCGATTGATGTTCGCTCGAAACCGGTATGCACGTAGGATGAATTTGCGTGAAACATCCGTTGGCAAAATACGCGCCCCGTTTATATGCGCGCCAGATTGCAGTCGCATTAGAGGCCTTTGCATTTGTAGAAAGATAAAAGACGTTGCCGTAGCCGCCGGTAGCAAGGATTACTGCATCGCCGAGATACGTTTCCATTGCCCCGGTGACCAAGTTGCGAGCAACGACTCCGCGCGCTTGGCCATCGACGACGATGAGATCAAGCATCTCCCGGCGGTCGTGAAACGTTACCTTTCCCGCCTTTATTTGCCTGCTCAATGCCGAATATGCGCCAAGAAGGAGTTGCTGCCCGGTCTGGCCGCGGGCGTAAAATGTTCGCGAAACCTGCGCGCCGCCGAACGAACGATTGTCCAACATTCCGCCGTATTCTCTGGCGAACGGGACGCCTTGCGCCACGCATTGATCGATGATGCTGCCACTCACCTGCGCCAACCGATAAACATTTGCTTCGCGGGCGCGGTAATCGCCGCCTTTTACGGTGTCGTAGAATAATCTCCAAATAGAATCGCCGTCGTTTGGATAATTCTTCGGGGCATTGATTCCGCCCTGGGCGGCGATGCTGTGAGCGCGGCGGGGCGATTCATGGTAGCAAAGCGAAGTAACATTGTAGCCAAGTTCAGCGAGGGAGGCAGCCGCAGAGCTTCCTGCTAATCCCGTGCCTACCACGATGACGTGGTACTTTCGCTTATTCGCGGGATTGACCAGCTTGAGGTTAAACTTGTACGAATCCCATTTCTGTTCGATGGGGCCCGCCGGTATTTTTGAATTTAATGTCATGATATTTTCTTAAACCTTATCATCAAGCGCCGAATTATTTGTGAGTTCGGCGTCGTGAAATTTTATACACTTTCTCGATTCTTCCAAGTTTGATGTTATGAATCTTATACCATTGCAACCGCAACATATCCATCGCAGCAATTCGCTCCGCGACTGATTTTCCTTCCCAATAGTCAGGTTCCGGATCGTGGAGCTTCCTGATCGTCAAGACGCGGGCAACTTTAAGCGATCGATTCGGAATTGGCTTCATACTATCTATACATCAAGAAAAAAATGGGCATATACGCGAATAACGCAGGAATCACCAGCCAAAAAATGACGCCAACTCCGCGAATGACCGGCGTGTATTTCTTACCGAGAAGCCCAAATGTCTGAAATGCCGATTCAAAGCCATGGTGAAGGTGGTAGGCGAGTAGAATCATCGCAATAACATAGAATCCGTCATA
>DATGFY010000489.1:0-2574 GCA_035308785.1 Bacteroidota bacterium
AGAACCTCGTAATACTGATCTTCCGTCAGCAAGTCCATCTGCTGCAACCCGGTCATTCCCGGTTGGATGACGACGTACGATTCGTAATAGATAATCTTTTCGAGATCCTTCGCGCTCAGGCCGAGGATCGCGCCGATCTTCGACGGGGCCGAGCGGAAGTACCAAATATGCACGATAGGAACGGCAAGAGAAATGTGTCCCATGCGCTCGCGCCGGACACTTTTCTGGGTAACTTCGACGCCGCAACGATCGCAGATGATGCCCTTATAGCGGATGCGCTTGTATTTTCCGCAATGACATTCCCAATCCCGCACGGGACCGAAAATTTTCTCGCAAAACAAGCCGTCTTTTTCCGGACGGAACGACCGGTAGTTGATCGTTTCGGGCTTCGTTACCTCTCCATGGGATCTCGAAAGAATCAGATCCGACGAGGCGAGCGAAATAGTAATCTTCGAAAAATTCTTCTTGGCAAACGTTTCGTGCGATGCAAAAGCCATATTTACTCTCCGTTAGTCAATTGTTATCAAACCGTAGTCAATACTTGCCGCCATCGAAAGCCTTAACTTCGGGCTTATAGCAGCAACTAAAACATTTTCATCGACGAGAGGCAAGATCGCCACGCCGTCCCGTCAACTTCGTTGACGGGACTTCTCGCGATGACAGAACCCTTAACCCTTATTCGATCTTGATGTCGAGCCCAAGGCCCATCAACTCCCTCACAAGCACGTTGAATGATTCGGGCACGTTGGGTTCGGGCAAATTATCGCCCTTCACGATCGCTTCGTACAGCTTCGCGCGTCCGGGGACGTCGTCGGACTTCACGGTCAGGATTTCCTGAAGGATGTTGGCCGCGCCGTACGCTTCAAGCGCCCACACTTCCATCTCTCCGAAGCGCTGACCGCCGAATTGCGCCTTGCCGCCGAGCGGCTGCTGCGTAATGAGCGAGTAAGGCCCGATCGACCGGGCGTGAATCTTATCATCGACCAAGTGCGAAAGCTTAAGAATATAGATCCCGCCGACGGTGACTTCCTGATCGAACAGTTCACCGGTCCGGCCGTCTCTTAAAGTAGCCTTCGAGTTTTCGTGGAGTCCGGCCTTCTTCAGTTCGCCCTGCACATCTTCCCAGGTCGCGCCGTCAAAGATTGGCGAAGTGTACTTTGTGCCGAGTTTCATGCCGGCCCAACCCAAAGCGGTCTCGAATAACTGGCCGAGGTTCATACGTGAAGGCACGCCGAGAGGATTTAACACCATCTCAACAGGTGTTCCATCGGGCATGAACGGCATATCTTCAACCGGCACGACCTTGGCAACGACGCCCTTATTACCGTGGCGTCCGGCCATCTTATCGCCAACCGAAAGTTTGCGCTTCTTCGCGATATAGACCTTTGCCATCTGAACGATGCCGGAGGGGAGTTCATCGCCGAGCTGGATCTTCACCTTCTCGTGCTTGACATACTCGTTCAGCTCGTTTTCCTTCTTGAAATAATTGTGGAACATCTTCGAGATGAGCGCGTTCTTCTTCTTATCGTCCACCCAATCTTTCGACGGATCGAGTTTTTCCAAATTGCTGATTCCGGTGAACGTTTCCGGCTTCAACACCGTACCGCCGCGGATCACCGTGTCGCCGGACGTGTTGCTGATACCGACAGATTTTTCGCCTTCCAAGAGAATGCCGAGCTTCTTTTCAAGCTTCGCATAATTCTCTTTCAGATCGACTTTCAACGTTCGGTCGAGATGCTCGACCATTTTCTTCTCTTCCTTCTTGGCCTCGGAATCCTTGCGTTTGCGGCTGAACAACTTCGTCCCGATGACAATGCCCTTCATTCCGGGCGGCGCTTTCAGCGATGCATCCTTCACATCGCCTGCTTTCTCGCCGAAGATGGCCTTTAACAACTTCTCTTCAGGAGTCGATTCGCTCTCCCCTTTCGGGGTGATTTTGCCAATGAGGATATCGCCTTCATGCACTTCCGCGCCAACGCGGATAACGCCATTCTCATCGAGATCCTTCACAGCTTCTTCACTCACGTTCGGAATTTCAGGAGTAAGTTCTTCTTCGCCGCGCTTGGTATCGCGGACCTGAAGCTCGAACTCTTCGATGTGAATCGACGTGTAAATGTCTTCGGCAACAAGTTTTTCGCTGACGATAATAGCGTCTTCGAAATTATATCCGCGCCACGGCATAAACGCCACAAGAATGTTGCGTCCGAGAGCAAGCTCGCCGAATTCGGTAGCGCACCCATCGGCCAGCACGTCGCCCTTGCGAACTTTCTGTCCGGGGACAACGGCGGCATTCATATTGATGCACGTATCCTGATTTGTGCGGAAGAATTTCACAAGACGGTATTCGACCTTCTTGCGGTCATCGAAGCTTGCAAGAGATTCGGCGGTCGTTTCATCGATTTCATAATTAACAACGATACGGTTCGAATCGACATATTCAACAACGCCAGTACCCTCGGAGACAATCATCGTACGCGCATCGCGGGCAATCTTCTCCTCGAATCCGGTGCCGACGATCGGCGCTTGCGGACGAAGAAGCGGAACTGCCTGGCGCTGCATGTTCGAACCCATGAG
>DATGFY010000490.1:0-7242 GCA_035308785.1 Bacteroidota bacterium
CTTAACGTAAACGACCGCGAGTGAGCGGCATCATCGCTTGGCGCGAGGATGAACGAATACCGGCGTTTAATCTTACGGCGACGAACCTTTTCTGCTGGCATCTTTCCTTCCTAAACGCCAATATCTCTTGGAATTAGCTTAGAAATATACGTAAAATCGGGCAATTTGTCAAAAAAACAAGTGGAGAAAAGCGGGAAATGGCGGATGGTGGACGGAAAAGATTAGGGAATATGGATTATTGCCAGAACTCTCCCTATTCCCTCTCTAGAAAAACCCGCCTGCGGGCGGTCAAGAGAGGGACGCGATTATAGCAAAAGTTTCCCTGGTGTCATTCCGTGGTGCTTCTGCACGGATTCCAGAGGCATTTTCTTTTGCAGTGTCATCCCCGAATGCATTTGTCGGGGAACCACGTTCTTTTGCTTTGGTAGTCGCAGGGGCGGCGTACGGTGCATTCCCACATGAGAACGAGGAATTATGCACATCCTACGGATGCGGCGAAAAATAATGAGAGCATTGAGAAATCGTACATATAATCGAGATAAAGCCAAGTATGAGCGAAAGTACGACCCATACTTCTATGCGTTTATCGCGGTTCTCAGAATTATCATCTATTATTTTTTGTCTACGGCGCAGTTCCGATAATGCACTTATACGAATGGGGCTTCCGGGACTCTGCGTCTCCACCATATAATGCAATTGGCCTTCCGACATTTTGTGGAAATCTTCTTCCGTCATATTCCGCCGCTTACCTTTTCGTTGGCGGTTTTACTCTGACTAAGGGTTTCATAGGTTCATCGAAGGGCATTTCCAGTTTGAGGAGTTTTCGTGCTTACGGATTTGTTTCTTTTGGGTTAATTTTTTCATGGGTGCGTGGGGAAAGCAGCAAAAGTTTATCTAAAAACTTTGACAGGTTTTCGCTTGCAATGAGTATTCTATTTGCAAGGGCAATAATCGAATCTATGTCAATATCTTCCTTCCCAAGATTCAATCCCTTTTTTGGGGTATATTTAAATTTGCGCCTTCTCACATAGTTTTTAGCGTTTTCAAACGCCCACATCGAATGCACAAAAATATTTCGTTCATTTTCACATTTTTCAATGTCCCGAATTACAGACTCGAATTGCCGGTAGATATCCTCGCTGTAAAGATGTTTGACGGCGACACGGAGCATTTTAATCAATTTGTCTGTGTATATAGTTGAGGTCAGTTTAAGTCCAAGATTTGTAGAACTATATACAACCGTACTAACATCTATTCTCAAGCGATTTTCAATCAAAGTACTCAAACGAGTTATTCTGCCAAGCACTTGATCGAAACGATCTGATTCATTCGCCATGACTATCCTCATATCATCTTGTTCCCACGCTGTTACGTGGGAAGGTGAATAACAGCGTCGCCTTTCGGTTGGCAGGCTTCCCCCGGATGGGAGTGCGGTACTGGATATAGACGCGCTTGGCGCGGACATTGACTGGGCTAATATTGTGGCTCATAGATCGTTTCTTCGGCGTACATGCTCTTCCACCCGGTTCCATCACATGCACTGCATTTCATCATAGGGCGAGTTCCATACAATCCTGCCTTGATATCCTTCAGCAATGTATCGTCATCAAGAACGGACCCTTTCCCTTCACACGCTTTACATTCTCTCAGACGGTCTTCAATTTTCCATTCTCTCCCCTTCTTATTCAATATGAATTTGGTGTCTTTTTCCCCCACTATTATCGATTCTAATTGAATAAATTCCTCCGTGAGGACGACGGCGCGGCTATCAGATTCTACGGATACTTTTTCAATCTTGTTATTGTTTTTGGCATTATGACCCATCAAACCAATCCTCCTCTCGCCGATGCTCTCCCTATATGCCTCTTTACCTTCTTCGGTGAAAAAGCCGAAAAGATTCGTATCGGGGAGAAAGGTTGTATCCTGCCATATCTGCGATTTCCAAAAACTCTTCACGGCGTTGTCTGGCGTGGAGAGATCGGCCTTGGGGGGAGATGCTTGTTTTTCGGGAACATTCCCGCGACAGGCAAATGCGACGGTACACGCCAAAAGAACAAATAAAATTTGTCTCATTTTTTCTCCTTTGTAATGCGTGCAACTTCGGCTCTAATCTCAAGAACTTCCTTCCCGATTTGGTATATCCCAAGAAGGACGAGCCCGGAAAGAATACCTCCGAATCCCAACTCGAAGCAAATTGTTCCATCCACATGATTGATTGCGAGGACGATTGCGAGTGCGGGACCACTGACGATATTCATCCAGCCTAAAACCGCTAAAGCCATGATGAGCCCGGGGATCTCTGTTCCAGGAGGGGACAGCGGTTTGAGGGTGGGCTCGTGAACTTCTTTACGCACGGACACGGCTATTAGGACCGCGATAAGGCACGCGCCAGCGACGGCGATGAACCAGATTACAAAGCTAGGAGAGTCCATCAGTTCTTCCCTTCCTTACTTACTGATAAGCAAATAATCGCGGTCGAATCCTCGTGCGCGCGCCACGTGCTCTATCTTCTCTTCAATTTCCGTACCTACACTACTTGCTTCTGGGTCGTTTCCCACCAAACACAATTATCCTTGGCGGCGTTGTCGGAATCATCAACTAACACGAGATACAGATTAATGGGTGCGACGGGCTGTTTATACTTAGTCAGAAAAATGCGCCTTCGTTTCTCCTCGTCGTCGTTGATTCTTTTTGCGAAATATGCCTTCGCAGACAGTTCCGTTCCCGTACCGTCTCCGAGAATCTTAAACCGTTCTCGCGTCTCAATACTTTCATACCAATCGCCCTCCCTCGGATGTGACGAACAACCGATGAGAACTATCGCGGCAAATAGGAATGTGATTCCGGTTTTCATCTCTTCACATCTTCCATCGAGTCGATCTTGCCGTATTCCTCATTGTTTAGCCTCTTTCATCACACCTGCCTTCTGAGTAGATGGTATTCAGAGTGAATTGATTAATGTACGCCTTTGGTAAATAGGAGTCAAGAATGGCGGATGAATAGCGAAGGAGCTCTCTAAGATACCGGCAACCACCCCTAGCCCCTCCTCCCTCCAAAAAGACGACGGGCAAGTAAAAACAGGAGGGGAACCCTTCTCGGGAATGACACATTGAGGGGCGGGGGTATTTAGCTCAATCGAGCTAAGCGTTATAGTGTATTTGATACTTGCTTTTATGCGCTAAGAAGTGTATATTATAAAAGCAGTGGTTAGTGGCGAGTGCCTAGTGGTCAGTAAAAGATAATAGCACACGACGAAGAAATGACGGGGCTGTTCTAAGACTTTTCATCAAACAGTGCCTATAAAACCCTAAAAACACATCAAAAACACCCCCAATTTTGCGTGAATTTTTGCAGTTAAGAAATTGTTTTTACAGGAGTTGCGCTTAAAAAATAAAAAATTAATGCTCCAAAAAATATGGAAAATGGAAAAAATGGATGAAAGAACGAAAGATGCTGTCCGCCACGGGCGGATCCCGATAGAAACATCCCGCCAAAAACCCGCCAGAGGCGGAGGCGGACAGGCACGGTGTGATTCCTACGGGTGAACTACCATACCGGGTGCGATTGCGACGCTTCACACCGTTGGTGTTCCGCTCGCAATGACTATCTCTACTGGGGAGCGACTAAATTGTTTTAAAACTGTTCACTATTCACGGTTCACTGTTCACTGCTTTATAGCTTCTTTGTGAT
Organism: Bacteroidota bacterium; assembly: GCA_035308785.1. Lineage (GTDB taxonomy): Bacteria > Bacteroidota > Ignavibacteria > UBA10030 > SZUA-254 > DATGFY01. Next base: position 3,691 of record DATGFY010000490.1, read on the forward strand.
TCGCCCTCTAAATCGCTATATTTTATTTACCGATAACGAGATAGACACATTCGCTGACACGATGAAAACACGATTTTTTGCTGCCGCTATTGCGGTTTTTGCAACGCTAATTGCTGCCGGATGTTCCGGTTCGAAGCCAACGACTACTCCTGAAGAGACATTCACCCCCGACCGGGATGCGGCGCTGGGGCATTACCTGAACGGCTCGGCGCTCGACCAAAAGGAAGATTTTGCCGCCGCGATTTTGGAATACCAGGAGGCAATCCAGTTCGACCACGACCCCGCGATTTACTATTCGATGGCAAAGGATTATGCCATCCTCGGCAAAACGCAGCTCGCAGAACAAGCCGCCAAAGAAGCGGTAAAACTTGATCCCGCCAACCGCGCTTACCACGAAACGCTCGCCGAAATCGACAAACGCGAATATAAGTTCGATGACGCCATCGCCGAGTATTACGCCGAGATCAAGGCCGATTCCACCTACAAGCCGGCATGGTTCGATGCAGGTCAATTGCTGGCGCTGACCAAACCCAAAGAAGCGCTCGCGCTCTACCAACGCTACACCGATTATTTCGGCGCCGATTGGGACGTGGATGCGCAGTTGGTGCAGATCTACGGCGCACAGGGAAACAAGCTGAAGGCGATCGCTCTGCTGAAAGAAATGAATGCGATGGACCCTGGCCATCCGGAAGTTATGAAAATGCTCGCCGATGCGTATCTCGATCTTGACAGCGTGGATGTCGCGCTTGGGTTGTACAAGAAACTTGTTGCGCAGGAGCCGGCGAATTTCCTCCTCCGCGCCGCGATGGCGCACGTCTATCTCCTCCACCGCGACAGCACGCTGGCCGCCGAACAGATCGAAACGGTGATGACGAAAGATTCGCTCTCGCTCGATCAGCAGATCCAATTCGGGCAGGTGTTTGTGTCATACCTGCAAAAAGATTCTGTGGTCGCCCCGATGGCGCAGCAGTTGTTCGAATCGATCCGGAAGACTTCGCCCGATGATTGGCGCGCGTACTGGTTCCTCGGCGCAATCGCGAATATTCTGCACGAGGATTCCGTGGCGCTGCCGAATTTCGAGAAAGTCACAAAGCTCGCAAGCTGGAACCCCGACGGATGGGTGGCGGTGGGATCGATTTATTACGATTCGGAAAAGTTCGACCGCGCGATCGAAGTGCTTGAAGACGCCAAGCGCTACCTCCCGAATGAATTCCGCGTTTATTTTCTTCTGGGCGTTGCGTACCAGCGCAAAGGCGACGACATCAATGCTGCGCGGACGCTCGAGAAAGCAATCGAACTGAACGACAAGAGCGCCGATGCCTACAGCGCGTTAGGCCTTGTATATGACGAGCTCCACCGGCACGAAGATTCCGATACGATGTACGAACGCGCCCTCCGCGTCGATCCGCACAATCACCTCGTGCTCAATAATTACGGCTACTCGTTATCCGAACGCGGATTGCAATTGGAACGGGCGCTCAAGATGTCGCAAGAAGCGGTGCAGCAGCAGCCCGACAACCAATCGTACCTCGATACGATGGGATGGATTTACTTTCAGATGGGCAATTACTCTGAAGCCGAACGCGTTACCAAACATGCTATCGAACTCGGCAGCAAAAGCCCGGTCATACACGAGCACCTCGGCGATATTTACGCCAAGATGCACGATAAAGACAAGGCGATGGAGTATTGGCAGAAAGCGGTCCAGTTCGGCAGCACCAGCGAAGATCTCAAATTGAAGATCCAAAAAGGAGGACTATAAAAGCAGGTGACAGGTGCTAGGAGTTAGGTGATAGGAAAACCCTCCAACCCACTAGTCATTGCGAGGAGCCCTCGACAAAAACATTCGAGGGTAAACTCCGCGACGAAGCAATCTCGGTCTCAGTTCTATACATACCGGGATTGCTTCGTCCTTCTCATCGTCCTAATGCTCACCGGCTGCGCGCCGCAGAAACAAATCACGCATGAACGCAATCTCGGAATCGATGCGGTGCTTGCGCGCGTGCGCCAGCGCAACGAGGCGATTCACACTCTTACCGGCAACGGCTCCATCTCGGTTGAAAGTCCGGAACAATCCGCCAGCGGCTCGTTCGATCTGATGCTCCGCAAACCGGATTCGGTGTTAGTGGAGATTCACGGACCATTCGGCATTCATGCGGCGACGCTTGCGCTGAACAGGCAGCAATTTGTCTTTTTCAACCGGATGCAGAACGTGGCATTCATCGGCGCGCCTGATGGTAAAACGATCAACTCGCTCTTCCGTTTGAATATGCAATTCGATGAAATTCTCGATGCCTTCACCGGAGAATTTCCCCTCGCCGTCAATCCCGATTCACTCGTCCGCTTCGATGTCGAAAACGGTCTCTATGTCGCAACATACAAAGACCACGGCCAGGTGCGCGAGTACCATATCGATGGCGACGCATTTCTGATTACCGCATACCGGCTGGTTGATGCCGAGGGCAAGGCAATCGTTACGGCAATGGCCTCCCGCACCGACGAATCCGGCGCGATCCCGATGCCGCGTCTTCTCCGAGTTATTTTCCCGGCTGAACACCGCAGTATTACCGTCGCGTACAGCGATCTCCATCTGAACGATTCCGTGAGCTGCGGGTTTACGCTTCCGGCGGATGTGCAGAAGGAATACCGGTAAGATTGTGATGCGCCGATTCAATAAATATCGTCTTCGCATCGGAAACGCGGGCATGAAGCCCGCGGCTACCAAAGCTTATGCCATCGTCACATTTTTCCTCTTCGCTCTCTTTCTGATTACCCCTCTCTCTGCCGGAACGGGCGAAGGCAGCGATCAATCGATCAAGAGCAAGCAAACGGAGTTGGAAAACCTCCGCACCGAAATCCAGCAGTACGAAAGCAAGATCAAAGAGCAAGAGAAGAAAGAGTCATCGACACTGGAGTTGCTCGATTCGTACGACCGGCAGGCGCTGCTGCTCAAGAAGCTCATCAAGACGCTACATGAGCAGGAAGTTGCGTTGCAGCAGAGCATCGATTCGACAAAAAACCAGATGCACGATCTCGGCAATCAGCTTTCTTTTTTGAAACGGCAGTACGCGCAATACGTTTCCACGCTGTACCGTTACGGCAGAACGCGCGATCTGGAGCTGTTGTTCAGCGCAAGTTCGTTCAACCAGGTGCTTGTCCGCTCCGAATACTTGCGCCGTTTCTCCGATCAACGCAAAACCGATATCGAGAAAATCGACAATAAGCGCGACGACGTCGAGGAAACGAAGCTGCGGCTGCAGAAACAGTTGAACCAACAGCGCGACCTGCTCGACGAGAAAACCTCCGAGGAGAATCTCCTCACCCGCAGAATGGCGCAACGAAAGCAAGTCCTCGTGGCATTACGGCGCGATAAGAGCGCTCTACGCGAGGAAGTATCGCGCAAGAAAGCGGACGCCGACGCCCTGGAAAAACTCATTGCAAAATTGATCGAAGCGGACCGCATCAAGAAAGAACGCGAAGAAGCGCTGAAGCGCGCAGGCAAACCGCCCGAAACGGTTCCCCTTTCCGGCAAAGCATTCCACGATATGCGCG
>DATGFY010000491.1:0-7227 GCA_035308785.1 Bacteroidota bacterium
GGTTTTTGCGTTGGCTCTCCTCGTTGGGACTCAGGTAAACAATCTCGTCTCCGGTGATAATATCTATGAACAGTTGAATAAATTTAAGGATGTTCTCAGCATGACCGAGAAGGTCTATGTCGATAACGTCGATACCCCAAAGCTGGTGGAGGCGGCGATTAACGGCATGCTGGGATCGCTCGATCCCCACTCTATATATCTTCCTCCTGCCCAACTCGTTACGGTGAATCAGGATTTCCAGGGCGCGTTTGAGGGTATTGGTATCGAATTCGATATCGTCGATGACACTATTCTCGTTATTCAAACGATCTCCGGCGGCCCCAGCGAAGCGCTCGGCATGCACGCCGGCGACCGCATTGTAAAAATCAACGATACTTCTGCCGTTGGCATCGCCCGCGATCAAGTTCCCAAAAAACTGAAAGGCCCTAAAGGCACGCACGTGAAGGTCACTATTTTCCGACCGGGCGAAAAAGATCTTTTCGCGTTCGATATTATCCGCGATAAGATTCCGATTTTCAGCGTCGATGCGTCGTTCATAGCCAAAGACGATATCGGCTATATTGCCGTCAACAAGTTTGCCGAGCACACAAACGAAGAGTTTAATGCTGCGGTTGCCAAGCTTAAAGGGCAAGGTATGAAACGCATGGTCCTCGACCTCCGGAATAATCCCGGCGGCTATCTTGATCAGGCATTTCTCATGGCGAGTGAATTCCTGCCTTCCGGCCGGAAGATCGTTTCGACGAAAGGAAGAATCCGCGACATGAACGATTCGATGCTGACCCGCGGCGATGGTCCGCTTGTCGATGTTCCTCTCGTTGTCCTTGTGGATCACGGCTCTGCCTCGGCCAGCGAAATTGTTACCGGCGCAATGCAAGATTGGGATCGCGGCCTTGTGGTTGGCGAAACAACCTTCGGTAAGGGGCTCGTCCAGCGTCAATACAATCTGCAGGATTCGTCGGCGTTCCGTCTGACGGTCGGCAGATATTACACTCCTTCAGGCCGCTCAATTCAACGTCCCTGGGGAAAAGATTTTGAGGAGTATCATCGCGCGGCGTTCGAGAAAGAAGATACCGAGGGAGATAACCTCGATCATGCGCACGATGCGGATTCGACCAAGCCGGTGTACAAGACTGCCGGCGGTCGAAAGATCTACGGCGGCGGTGGCATTACGCCCGATTATGTTTCTATCTCGCCGAAATTGACCGCCTACACTGCGGCATTGCTACGCAAAAACTTATTCCTTGATCTTATTACCACGTACATGGAAGCAAATGCACCGCAATTCAAGCAACAGTATGGATCGGATGTCACCAAATTCTTCAACGAATATCAGGTGGACGACCAGATGGTCAAGAAATTAACCGATAGCGGCGTGAAGAATGGCGTTCAGATAGATAAGGATCAGTACGATAAAGATCAAGTCTATATTAAGACATACCTGAAAGCCTATATCGCCCGGGCACTATGGGGTGATGAAGGTTGGCGCAAAGTAATGACCGGAATCGATACGCAATTCCAAAAAGCGGTCACGTTGTTCCCTGAAGCGGAAAAGATCGCAGGGCTGCATTATTAGCAATCCTCAGCCGGCTGCCTATGAAATCGCCATTCTTGGTGCCATTTTGCGGTCGATCTGTCCGGGCGGAGATTTTGAATGAATTTCTTCAGTTTGTGGACAAAGAGAAATTTTTTTATTATAATAGTCCTCTGATTCCGTAAAACCCTTCATGCTTCATCCGTATCGCGGGGTTTCGCCGAGTTTGCATCCAACGGTCTTTGCCGTTGAAAGTGCGCAAATCATTGGAGATGTTGTCATCGGCCAGGATTCAAGTGTTTGGTACAATGCCGTAATTCGCGGCGATGTCAATTATATACGTATCGGCGAACGGACAAACATCCAAGATGGGTGCCTGCTCCATGTCCGGCATAAGAAGTACCCATTGATTCTGGAATCTGATATCACCATGGGTCACGGTGCAATTGTTCACGGATGCACGATTAAGAGTACGTGTTTGATTGGTATGGGCGCTGTGGTGCTCGACAATGCCACGATTGGTTCATACTCTCTCGTTGCCGCCGGTGCAGTTGTTCGAGATAATATGTCGGTACCGGAGGGCGTTCTCGTCGCGGGAGTGCCTGCAAAGATCGTACGCGACCTTACTGATGCGGAACGCGCCATGATTGCCGAGTCTGCCCGCAATTATGTCGGTTATGTGGAACAATATCGACAACAACGATAATCCCTATTAAACAATGCGCCTAAGGTTTTGGGGCACCCGAGGTTCGATTCCGACTCCCGGCAAGGACACTGTCCGGTACGGGGGGAATACTCCAAGTACCGAACTCCGGCTCAAGAATAACGAGCTGATTATTCTTGATGCGGGCACCGGCATTCGCAATCTTGGAGATAAGCTATGTCGAAGTAAAAAGCCCGTCAAGGCGTTTCTGTTCATTTCGCATCCCCATTGGGATCATATCCAGGGTTTTCCGTTCTTCAAGCCCGCGTTCGTTGCCGGTAACGAGTTTACGATTCTCGGCGGTGAGAACGATAAGGTGGCGCTCCAGAACCTGATCACCGATCAGATGAATAAAATCTATTTCCCGCTGCAGATGAACGATTTGCAAGCGAGACTTAAGTTTCGTCCGGTTGCCGAAGAGGAATTTGAAGTCTTCGATGCGCAGGTACGCACGATCTACGTAAACCATCCTACGTTCGCACTCGGCTACAGGATTTCTCAAGGTAACAAAACAATAGTGTATATTAGTGATAACGAACCGTTTGATCCGGTGCTTGCCCAAACGATTCATAATGTTGAGCCCGGAATTATCCGGGAATATCTCGAATCCAACGGCGACCCGAACCAACGAATTTATGATTTTGTACGCGATGCGGATGTGCTCATTCATGATGCTACCTACACTCCGGAAGAGTACCGGGAGCGGCAAGGATGGGGGCATTCCCATTATCTCTTCACTCTTAAGGTCGCCGCGAAAGCAAATGTCAAGCGCCTCGTCCTTTTCCATCACGATCCGTCCCACACCGATCGGACGGTCGATCAGATCTTCGCAAAATGCAAGGCAGAGATACGAAAGAGGGGTTACAAGTTCGATTGTGTCGCCGCCAGAGAAGGAATGGAGCTTAAGGTCTGACGAACTCATTCGACGGTTTGACCGAAATCTCGAATGACATGAGCCGCGCGTTGGGCAGGAATATCGGTAATCTTACCTTGGGTAATTTCCCGAACTATTTTTCGAGAATCATGGACGCCCCTGTCATCTCAGGAGGGGACCGCTGATGGCGTTTGTCTTCACATCGTCCGATGTTAAACGAATTGGCAAAGTCCTCGGCATTGCGCCGAAACGCATTGGTAATAATTTCCGATTCGAGATTAATCAGGAAAACGACATCCGCCGCGTTGCGTTGGAGATCTATCCCAATATCCGGATCGGCAGCAAGCGCGGCAATCTGGTTTCGGTCTATACTACCAATGCCCATCTGCAACTCCATTTTTGCTCCGGATACGTGTTGAGTGAAATGCTTGGTGAAGTGACGTTTATCGGTAAGAATGATGAGAAGCTCTCCGGTTTGATCGTCGAGAAGGGTGGCGGGTGTTCTCTCTATGCAAACGTCGAACGCGACATTTTGTCGGGGGATTTTACGCAGCTAGGGCCCGAAGTTATGCTCTCTGGTATCGCCCTTTCGTTGACGGAATCGGTGCTTCCAAAGAAGAGTGCGAAAAAGAAAAAGGCGCGTAAATGAATGTCGTTCGCGTGATTAACGCCAATCCGCGCCATCGCCGACGCCATGCGGAAACTGTTCGGCTTGTTCGAAGTGTTTTATTGGCGGAACGCAAGAAGCACGCCGAAATCGGCGTCGTTTTTGTCGATGATAAGAAGATGCTTGGATTGAATAGCGCATTTTTGCGCCACCGGTATCCAACGGACGTTTTGAGCTTTCCGTTGAGCAGCAAAAGAGATGTTCCGCTCGAAGGCGAAGTATATGTGAATCTCGATCAGGCGAAGCGGCAAGCGCGGGATTACAGTGTGGAGTTTTCTGAAGAAACGCACCGTTTAGTAATTCACGGGGTATTGCATCTCTTAGGGTATGACGACGCAACGAGATCACAGCAGCAACAGATGCGCCAATTGGAAGACCGGTATTTGCAATCTGTCTAATTTCTTAATTATGTATGCACGAACGAATAGTTAAAATATTGATTTATGTATTGAATGAAGCCCGGAGGACGAACAAGCCGATCGGCGAGATCGATCTTGCTCCGCTCGAACACAAGGGTTTTTCAACAGCCGAGATCAGTACGGCATTTACCTGGCTATTCGACCGCCTGCGTTCGGGTGGAGAAACCAAGAATACCATTGCGGAAACAGACGGGACTTCGTTCCGCGTACTTCACCCCACAGAACAATACACGGTTACTCCTGAAGCGTTAGGGTATCTCATGCAGCTCAAAGGGTTGGGGATTATCAACGATGCGGAGTTCGAAACGGTCATCGAACGTGCGATGATCAGTGGTTTTGAGAGATTATCGATGCTCGAAATTCAAGATATTGTTAGTTCGGTATTATTTGAACGGGAAGATTCTTCCGGAAAACTCATGTTCGATTCACACGATACGATTCAATAATCTGCGAGATGTAACTGAAAACGATGAGCAAGTCACTAATCATAGTAGAATCGCCCGCAAAGGCGAAAACAATAAATAAGTATTTAGGGAAGAACTACGTCGTTAAGGCGTCTGTCGGTCATATCAAGAACCTCCCCAAGAGCAAGCTCGGTGTCGATGTCGATGCGGGGTACGAGCCAACGTTCGAGGTGATCGAGGGAAAAAGCGAGGTCATCGATATCTTGCGCCAAAGCGCCGCCGACGCCAAAGATGTGTATATCGCGACCGATCCTGACCGCGAAGGCGAAGCAATCGCCGCCGATATCGCCGAAGAGATTAGTTCTGTCAATAAGAACATCTATCGCGTCCTCTTCCACGAGATTACCGAACGCGGGATCAACGAAGCGATGGAGAAGCCATCTAGCATTGATGAGAATCTGGTTGCAGCGCAGCGCGCACGCCGAATCATGGATCGGATTGTGGGATACAAGATCTCTCCATTCGTCTGGAAGACAATGTTCTACGGCCTCTCTGCCGGCAGAGTGCAATCGGTTGCATTGCGGCTGATTTGCGAGCGCGAGATGGAAATCCGGGGATTCAAGCCGACCGAATATTGGTCGATTCTCGGCGAATTTAAGACCGACCGTGAGGGCGCATTCCCTGCGAAGTTGTTCCGAATCGACGAAAAAGAATTGTTTGTTCCGGCGGAAGACACGCTCTCTGAGATAAAACACAAAGGGAGAGAGGACGAGTTTATTTACATCGCCTCTGAAGATGAGGCCAAGCGATATTCTGAGGAAATTAATAAGCAAGAGTTTTCAATCGACGATGTACAGCATCGCGAAAGCCGTAGAAATCCGCTGCCACCGTTCATCACGAGTACGTTACAACAAGAAGCATCTCGGAAATTACGATTGCCCGCATCGCGCACGATGAAACTCGCTCAAAAATTATATGAGGGCATCGAACTCGGCAAAGACGGTTTTGTAGGCCTCATCAGCTATATGAGAACCGATTCCACGCGCCTGAGCGATGAAGCGGTGCAATCGGTACGTGAGTATATCTTTTCGAATTACGGGAAGGAATACGTTCCGAAGTCCCCGATCATCTATAAGAAGAAGAAAGCTTCGCAAGACGCTCACGAGGCGATTCGTCCGACTTCAATTAAATATTCGCCCGCCGAAGTGCGAAAGTATCTCGAAAAGAGCGATAAGAATCTTTACAAGCTGTATGAATTGATTTGGAACCGGTTTGTTGCCTGTCAGATGGAAGCAGCGCTGATGGACACGACAACGGTTATTCTCAAGGGCGGACGATTCCGATTTAAAGCGACGGCATCAAAATATCTGTTCCGCGGTTTTCTGCAAGTCTATGACGATTCGATCGACCAGGAAGGGAACAAGATCGAAGAACAGGATCCGGAGGATATTGAGAAAGCGCTGCCTGATCATCTCGCTGCGGGTCAGCGGGCAAATCTGTTATCGTTGGCCAACAACCGGCATGAGACAAAACCGCCTCCGCGATATACGGAAAGCAGTCTGGTAAAGACGCTGGAAGCGTTGCGCATTGGAAGGCCGAGTACCTACGCATCGATCGTTGCGACCATCATCGACCGCAAATATGTTGAAGATCGCGAACGCCGTCTGTTCGCTCTCGAACTCGGCATCGAAGTCAACAAGATCTTGACGAAGAACTTTCCGCTCATTTTTAATGTGAAGTTCACTGCGGATATGGAAGACGAACTCGATACGATTGCGAGCGGAGAACAGAAGTACAAGAAAGTCATGGACGACTTTTATTTGCCATTTAGCACTTCGCTCGAAAAAGCGTCGAAAAACGTTTCGGCCATCAAGAAAGCACAGCAGGTCATCACCGAAGATAAGTGCGAACTCTGCGGCAAGGCGATGATCATTAAGTGGGGGCGGAACGGACGGTTCATGGCGTGCAGCGGTTATCCCGATTGCAAAAATACCAAGCCCCTTCCGGAAGAGCAGGAGAGGATGCAGCATGTCGTTGGTATGAAATGCGATTTGTGCGGCGGCGATATGATTGTCCGCTCGTCCCGGTTTGGGACATTCCTCGGCTGCTCGAACTATCCGGCGTGCAAGAATACGAAGCCGATGACAACCGGGATGAAGTGTCCCAAATGCACACAAGGCGACGTTATCGAACGCAAGACGAAGCGGCGGCGAAACTTTTACGGCTGCTCGCGCTATCCCGATTGCGATTTCGCTTCGTGGGATAAGCCCGTCAATCAAAAATGCGATACGTGCGGCAATCCGTATATGGTTACGAAGACTTCGGTCAAACGAGGCGAGTATCTTCGTTGCCCGGCATGCAAGGCTGAAATCATTAAAGAGGAATTAGCCGCAGCAGTATGAACGACGGAAGCCGATACGGTGAAGTTCGGCGGTTTCTCAGCTTTCTTTCGCACGAACGCAACTATTCAGCGCATACCGTAACGGCGTACGAAACGGACATTGCCCAATTTCACGATTTTCTCGAGAAACGGTTTGGCCTGACGGAAATAGATTACGGCGCAATTGATCGCGGCGCTATCCGCGAATATCTCGGCGCATGTTATAACGAGGGTTTGACGAAGAAGAGC
>DATGFY010000492.1:0-4294 GCA_035308785.1 Bacteroidota bacterium
AGAGAGCATGTTAATGTACGATGGATGACTTGCAGAATCTCCAACAGCTGCCGGGGAGACGGCTAGAGTGAATAGAATCATTTCACGGTTATTAGGTGAAACACGTGGCGTTAGAAGTTCTTTGAACGCAGGCGCTAATTCTTGCGCAGGTTTGCTTGCGAATTTTATCGCAACGCTATAATATTTTGCATCGCCGAGGAGAGAATCGTTCGGGAACTGTTTGGCAAACGCCTCGAAGTAGAGCACCGCTTGATCTCTGAGCGTTGAATCGGTTTCGGCTTCAAACTGAACGGCGCGCGCCCGATTGAAATATGCCAGGATAAATTGCGATTCGCTCAGATTCTTCTCTACTGCATTGGAGTATTGTGCGGCCGCCGATTTATAATCCTTCAAATCGTTGTAATAAACATCGGCGAGCTGCATGGAAAGTTCCGCCTTCGGTTTTTCCAGAAGCATATCGCCGAGCAATCGGCTGATTTTCTGGAGGGCCTTGTCTTTGTCTTGAACTTTATGATCGTTCAGCCATTGAATACGAGAAAGTATCCGTTCGTTTTCAGAGTATGATGGATAATTCTTAACCAACGATTCATAGTTTGCAGCCGCTTCCGAATAATTCTGGAGTATTTCTTCAGACATCCCGATTTGTTCGAGTGCTTGAGGAGCATAACGCGAGGTTGGGTATCTTCGCGCGAGTTCGGTAAAGGTCGATATTGCTTTGCGATAATCCCGAATGTCCGTCGAATAGATTTTGCCGAGCGCCGACATCACCTGAGGAGCATTGAGATTGCTCGCGAATCGATCGAGGAAGGTCGAATAGGCAATCGTGGCTGCGGCGTAATCGGCCTTTTGTAGATTCGCTTCTGCAAGCCGGATGAACGCCTCTTGCTGATTCAAACCCGTACCATTGGATATGAGAGTGGTTAGATAGGTTATCGCTTCCGTGAGATTTCCTGTTCTCATTGCAGAAAGTCCTGCGCCGTACAATGCCTGATTGTGTTCCTCAGCTTTGACCGTTGAATCGGCGATCAAGGTGGAATACAATTTCAACGCACCGGCGTCATCCTTTTGGGAAGCTGCAATATTGGCTTGATGAAGGATTGCGCGATTTGTCAGTGAATCGATTCGGGAGGAGGAAGCTACTGCGGCGAATTGCGCCATCGCGCCCTTGTGATCAAGTTTGCTTTCAAGGAGAATGCCTAGAGAAAACTCTGCCTCGCGCGCGCCTTCGGTTCGGGGGTAGGCTGCAATGATTGCCCGGAATTCTTGTTCCGCTTGGTCGAAAAGAGCCGCGTCAACATGAATGGTACCCGTGATGAACTTTGCTTCGCTCAGGATCGAATCGGGTGCGGATGATTGTTCTATTTGAACCGCTTCTTGATTGGAAAGGTCGAGGTCACTTCGATTCAAATATATCTGCGCAAGCAATAGCCGAATCGCAGGAGCATTATCACTCTTCGGATAGTCTTCGAGTGAGCCTTTGAGAATTTTGATAGTACGATCTGTCTCGCCTGCCGAATTATAGAGCCGGGCCGCTTCGAACTGAGCCGTGGGAACGAGTTGACTTTTTGGATAAAAGGTTTTGACTCGCTCATATGCCGAGGCAGCTTCAAGCTGGTTGTGCATTGCGACGAAAGCCTCGCCGACTTTCATCCACGCATCCGGCGCTTTTGGGTTGTCGATATAGGTAAGCGCGAAATTCTGAAATGTGAACCGGGCGTCGTCGAATCGACCGAGTTTCATCTGGGTCAAGCCGAGGTAATATCGGGCTTCGGTTCCATTGGCCGTGTTGGGATAGGCATCGATGAAATTTTTGAGCTGCTGAACTGCGAGATCAAGCATGCCATCGTTATAAAGATTGACAGCGAGCTTGAATTCCGAGTTCTCTTTATTCTCCTGCGAATAAATTGGGCGCGTAAGGGCAACAAAGAGCGCTAGAATGAGAGGGATGCAGAAGGTTGTCCTCATCATTTCGTGCCCACGAGAGATAGATTTCGGGAGAAAGAACGCTGGAAAGGATGGATATCGGTAAAAATGTGCTTCATTACCCTAAAAGATAGGGTTTATTTTGGAGTTGTGCAAACTTAGGGGTAAGCGCTTAAAAATGAAGATAGAAAGAAGATCATCTCTCATAATACTTTATCGTAGTGTATTTAGCGGGTAAATAATGAACAGGTTAGGTAAAAAAGGAATTGCAACCTTTGCATAGGTGTTTACGTCTAATTAAGTAGAAAGCAGCACAAAGGGTACACGCGGAGGCGTTCTGAAATTCGTGGGGGTATATTTCCTGGTCAGCATGCAGCCTCGATTGCCAAATGGCAGTCGGGGCTGTTAGCGTATATTGGCAGGGCAAAATCTTGATCAAAATGAAAACCCCGCCCATGTCCATCACAACACGAGCGGGGTTCTTTATTCTATGAGAGTTATTTCGGATGAACTCTCATAGTGACTTCAGGGTTCGGTTAGCCCTGCTACATATTCAACCAGTAACTGAATTTCACCAAGAAGATATTATCCGGAGTCGGATTTAACAGATCGACGAGCGATTGGTGAAACTCGAACTCTCCATAGGTGTCGTCTTCGCTCCGAGTTTGTGTCCAGACCAAATATATAACCGAACCGGGGGAATATTCCCAGCGAAGGACCGCATTTCCGCGAAGTGAAATAAAATGATAGTCCGGATTACTGAACTGTTGAGGGGGTGCTGGTCCTGAGCCATCGGGATCGACAGTGTAGGTTAATGTCGAAGGGTCGTACGATATCGACGAGCCATTATCAACGCCATAATGCAAGAAGTTGTATGTCCGGGGAGCTGAAAGTTCTTTGAAATCTGAGTACTGACCCGCAGATATCAATGGCTGGAAATACGTTTGCAGACTCAGCTTTGGCGTGAAGACCCAATTGAGCCGAATGCCTGCCGATACTTGCCGTTGATTCAGAAATCCGAACACGTACCGGCTCCCGTACGTCGCTTTGGCAAGCGGATCGGTGAACGCCGCGACATATTGTGATGTTTCGTGGAGCACGTCGTATTCGGGGCTGATGCTGAGAAAGATTTGTGAGGCGGGATGCCAATCGAACTCGCAGAAATAGCTGCTCTGCCGTTCATAAAATGCCTGATACGTAAAGACGCCGGGGTAATACACGAACGCCGAAGAAGGATCGGACGACATATTAAAATTGATCTGATAGCCGGGCGTATTCAACATGAGCGGGCCGCCGCGTGTACGAGTTGGCGAAAGAGTTTCCGGATTATACGCGATGCTGGTATATGTCCAGAAGAAGTTGGGCAGTTGCCAATCGACTTCACCATACCAGCCCTCCCAGGTAATGTCGCCGTCGAAATCATAGCTACGGAAGATGGCGCTAAGCGCTTCTACTTGCCGGTACCAATCGGTTGGCTGAGTCCAATTGTATCCACCGCCGGCGTGCATGTTGATGACATCGGCGCGGTAAAGGAATCCCATATCATTGATATCGAACCCCGGAGTAATAATACCGAGAGCGGAGTTCCAGAAGAAGTTGCCGCGCTGCTTCACGAGGTACGTTCTCGAATAGCCGCCGGTCAACGAAGTTGCATTTGTATCGAGATGGTAATTCTTCGAATCGGGACGCTGATAATAGTGACGGGAATCCTCTTGCATTGATGTCATCGCTTCTTTGGAGCCGGTCGCTTCGGAAAACGCAGCGCTTGTAGAGATGACCCAGGATTTATCATCATCGAGAGCGGTCCAACCATCGAGGCCTGCGAATCCCTGCTGTCCGTTAATCTGATTACGGAGCGAATCATCGCCGAAACGCCGTTCGGTAAGCGTACCCATGAAGCCGAGGCCCTCTTTACCGCCATCGAATTGTTTGAGGCCGCGCGCGACGCCGTAATATGTGAGGGGTTCGACTTCGAGAGTCGAACGGTTGCCGAGGTATTGGAAGTCTGCCAACTCGCGGCTCGTCACGGCAGAAATTGCGCCAAGTGTGAAATCGTTGTCGAGCTTTCCGGTAAGTTTTGCAGCGCCAAGGATATGCGTGCCGGAAGGAACGTCGGCATAATCATAATTAGGGAGATCGCCTTGCGGAGTCCGGCCAATGCGCCTGCTGTAAAACATTTGGACGGTGGACCAGTTAAAGCCCCAGTTATGAGTCACTCCGCCGTTTCCAAAATTAAATATGTTGTTTCCCTCAGTGAAGAACGGCCGTTTTTCTGTGAAAAATGTCTCGACATCGGAGAGATTGACGACAGCGGGATCGACTTCAACCTGTCCAAAATCCGGATTGATCGATGCGTTCAGTTTAAAATCGC
>DATGFY010000493.1:0-2919 GCA_035308785.1 Bacteroidota bacterium
CGCCGGGCCTGGAATGCCTCGAAATTGCTGATCGAGGAGACTTCCAGCCATCGCTTTTGTCCCATTGACCAAACTTCGAGGTCGTATTTCTTCGTTTGTGTAAATCCCATATCGCGGGTACACATTAGCAACACGCGATAGGGCAGTCCGAGTTTCTGCAATAGCGATTCGGCGTCGGCACGCAGCGATTCCAGCTCGTTGTACGATGTTCCGGGGTGGACATATTTTACCAACTCGACTTTATCGAACTGGTGCAAGCGGTTCAGGCCGCGCACGTCTTTGCCGTATGAACCCGCCTCGCGGCGGAAACAGGGCGTGTAGCCGCAGTATTTCACGGGCAAATTGCTCTCAACCAAAATTTCATCGCGGTGGATGTTTGTCACCGGAACTTCGGCAGTCGGGATGAGATACAACTCGTCTTTGGTCGCAACGTACATCAAATCTTCCTTATCGGGAAGCTGGCCGGTGCCCGTTGCGCTTGCGGCATTTACCATTAGGGGCGGTTCGATCTCCGTGTATCCGTGCTCTGATGCCTGATCGAGAAAGAAATTGATAAGTGCACGTTGGAGCTTGGCGCCCTGGCCTTTATAGATCGGGAATCCGGCTCCGGTGATTTTCACGCCGCGTTCGAAATCGATGATGCCGAGCTTTTCGACCAATTCCCAGTGCGGTTTCGGCGCAAAATCAATTACGGGCGGTTCGCCCCATTTTGAAAACTCTACGTTATCCGCGGGCGTGTTTCCCTCGGGAACGGAGGGATGCGGGATGTTCGGGATGGTAAGCATGATCGCGCTGACCGATTCATCGACGAGCTTTAACTCATCATCGATCGTTTTAATCTGCTTCTTCACATCTTCCATTTCGGCAAGCGCGGGTGCAGCGTCTTTCTTCTCGCGTTTCAGCTTGCCGATCTCATCGGAGACGGTATTGCGGCGGCTCTTTAACTGTTCGCCACGCTGGATCAGGTCGCGGCGCTTTACGTCGAAGCCGAGGAGTTCATCGACGCGGTCAGTCTCTCCTTTTTTGCGGATGCCGTCTTTGACGAGATCGGGGTGTTCACGAATGAATTTTATGTCGAGCATTTATGATATTACCAATTTACCAGGTTATTGAAAAATCAAGACAGTTGTGGAGCGAATCTCCGATTCGCTATAATTATAGAGGCGATTCGGAGAATCGCCCCACAAATAAAAATGATTAGGTTTCCGGCGCCAGCTGTTTCATCTGCATGGTCACGGCATTGCGGAATGCTGCGATCCCCTTCTCTATGCCCGTCATGCGAACGCCGAGATCGGTCTGCGCCTTCAATGTGATGAAACCGGAGCGAAGCGGGCGGGCAGCAGCCTGCCGCAACGACGATGTCTTAATCGGCGTGATCAGGCGCTTATCGAACGCGAACTGCTTGGCAAACGCAACGGCAAAATCGTAGCGGCTGACGAGATCGGGGCCGGCGATATGATAGACGCCCTTCCGTTCCAATTCCACAATCCGCAATATTGCATACGCGAGATCGTCTGCGAGAGTGGGGTTGCCGAACTGGTCATCGACGATCTTCATCGGCTCATGGTCCGTAAAACTCTTCAGGAGCCAAAGCGCGAAGTTAAGTTTCACCCCATAGCCGAAACCATACAGCACCATTGTGCGCACAACGGTTGCGCTGACGCCGCTGGTGCGGATAATGTTTTCTGCCGCAAGCTTTGTGCGGCCGTAATAGCTGAGCGGATTGGGCCGGTCAAGTTCTGCGTACGGGCCGCTTTTCCCATCGAACACATAATCGGTCGATAATTGGATTACATGCGCGCCGATCAGTTGGGCGGTGTGAACAAGATGTTCTACTGCACTCACGTTTGTTTTCCACGCCGCCTCGCGGTCGGTTTCGCATTGATCGACGTTCGTCACTGCCGCAGTGTTAATAACCACGTCGGGTTCAAATTCTTCGAGCGCGTTTTTCACCTCTTGCTTTTGCGTCATATCGAGCTGAAGATACGGCAGCGTGGCTTCATCGAAGACCGACGCCTTTTGCTTCGAGGTAAGAAGCAGATTGTAATTGTTGCCGCGGGCGAACAACTCCACGATCTTCTGTCCCAGCAATCCGTTGCTGCCGGTAATAAGGACGCGCTTCATTAATTGATCGCCCGCAAACTTTCTTCGAGCACAGTCGAAGCATCCGTCTTTTCGTCGCGGTACTTCACGATGATGGGCGAAGAAATTGAAAGTTTATGCGCTATTGCAAACGGCTGATCGATCTGCCTGCTTCCGGGAATGACTACCGCGCCGGAGGGAATGATAAGAGGCTCTTTTTCCGTTCGCTTGTATATTTTTTCATTAACAAGATCATACACCGCCGTCGATCCGGTGAGAATCACTCCTGCTCCAATCACCGCGCGGCGTTTTACAATGGCGCCTTCGTAAATGCCCGTGTTGCCGCCGACGAGGACTTCATCTTCTATTATAACAGGAAGCGAGCCGACCGGTTCCAGCACTCCGCCGATCTGCGCTCCCGCGCTGAGGTGAACGCGTTTCCCGATCTGCGCGCATGAACCGACCAGCGCATGGGAATCGATCATCGTATGCTCATCCACGTAAGCGCCGATATTGACGTAGGCGGGCGGCATCATGACCACGCCTTTACCTAAAAACACTCCATCGCGGACAGCGCTGCCTCCGGGTACTATACGTATGTCGTTTTCTGTGCCGATATATTTTAATGGAAGCGTATCTTTATCGAAAAACTGGCCGCCGGGGAGCTTATCGAAGGGCACGATCGATCCTGTGCGGAATGCAAGCAAAATTCCCTTCTTGACCCACTCATTGACCGTCCAGACGCCATTCCGCGGTTCCGCCGAACGCACCTCTCCATTGTTCAATTTTTCCTTCAATTCGCGGACAACCTCAAGCGCGTCGCTCCGATTCATTTGA
>DATGFY010000494.1:0-2975 GCA_035308785.1 Bacteroidota bacterium
AATATTTCCAGGCCGGTGGCGCGCAAGATCAGGCGCTGAATCAGCAATCGACATTGTTGACAAAGGGAGCGACCTATTCCGCCCGGCTCGCCTACACCGAACCCCTTTTCGGTTTCAGCCAGTTGCAACTGACGTACAATCCGTAGTACACGCACAATACCTCGAACAGCCTGAAATACAATTTCGATTCGACGTCGCAAGATTATTCGCTTTTGGATGAGTCACTTTCGAACGAGTATGATAACACTTATACGACGCAAAACGGCGGTATCTCCTACCGGATTAACGGCGGATCGAAATACAATATCATGGCAGGCGTATCGTACCAGGTTGCCTCATTAGACGGGCAGGAGACTTATCCGATTTCGGGATCGATCGACAGGCGTTTTTATGACGTGCTGCCGGATGCCGCAGTGACAATAAATTTCGCGCAGCACAACAGTCTGCGGCTCTTCTACAACACCTCAACCCGCGCGCCAAGCATCGGGCAGTTGCAAAACGTTGTTAACAATACGAATCCGCTGCTGCTTTCTGCGGGCAATCCGAATCTTAAGCAATCGTACGATAATTCGATCACTTTGCGGTATTCATTTACGAATCCGGGAAACTATAACAGCTTTTTTGTGTTTGGATCATTGGATAAGCAGCTCGATTATATCGGCAACTCAACGACTGTTGCCCAACGAGATACCGTTTTGACAGGAGGAGTTGCAATGCCGCGCGGTACGCAATTGACCATCCCGGTGAATTTGGATGGCTATTGGACATTCCGTTCCGCGCTCACCTATAGTGTGCCGTTTGATTTGATATCGAGCAATCTCAATCTAACTCCCGGCTATACTTTTTCGCGGACGCCTGGGATGATTAATTCGGAAATTAATCTCGCAAGTAACTCTGCAATCAATGCCGGAGTATCGGTGAGCAGTAACATCAGCGAAGACGTGGATTTCAATTTATCGTACACTGAGAATTACAATATCGCGAAGAACACTCTTGAACCATCGTTGAACAGTAATTATTTCAATAATACCTCGAGTGCGAAGTTGAATCTTTTGTTCCTTGGAGGTTTTGTCTTCCGTAATGAGTTGTATAATACCACCTACAACGGATTGAGCACGGGATATAACCAAAATTATTTATTGTGGAATATTGCTTTGGCGAGAAAATTCTTTGCGAACGACCGCGGGGAGATTCGGTTGACGGTGACTGATGTGCTCAACCAAAACGCAAATGTCGGCAGATCGGTAACGGAGACGTATATCGAAGACACCCAGAACCAAGTTTTGGGGCGGTATGGGCTGCTGATGTTTACGTACACGTTGAAGTAGGGCACGGGAGGGCACGTGGCGACGTGCCCCTACGCTGCATCAGTCGGGGTTTTCAGTTCTCACCTTTTTTTCCTACCATAGGGTATGGACCCTAAGAATATTTCCAACGATTTGAAGTCATCAGAACGGATGCCGATCATGTTCATAGGGCACGGAAACCCGATGAATGCGATTGAAGACAATCGGTACACCAAGAAATGGCGCGAGATGGGGAAGCAGCTTCCGCGCCCACAGGCGATTCTTTCGATTTCTGCGCATTGGCTTTCGCGGAACGGCGCGAAGGTGACGATGATGGATAAGCCGAAAACGATTCATGATTTTCGGGGATTCCCCCAGGAACTTTTTGAGCAAGACTATCCAGCAGCGGGGGCGCCGGAGTATGCGAAAGAGACACAAAGACTGATTACATCGACTGGGGTCGCGGAAGATTTTGGATGGGGATTGGATCACGGGACGTGGAGTGTTTTGGTACCGATGTATCCGCTGGCGGATATTCCTGTGTATCAGTTGAGCATCGATTATGGGAAGCCCCCTGAGTATCATTATGAAATCGGCCAACAGCTTCGCGCTCTCCGGGAGAAAGGCGTGCTGATCATTGGCAGCGGAAACCTGGTGCATAACCTTGGTGTGATGCAGTTTCATGCGGAGCCGTATGATTGGGCTGTCGAGTTCGATAAGAAGATGGAAGAATGGATGCGGTCGGGGGACCACCGTTCAATCATGAATCTCGATTCGATGGGGGAACTGGCGCGATTAGCCCACCCCACGCGGGACCATTTTTATCCGTTACTTTATGTCTTAGGACTTCAAGAACCTAAGGATAAACTGGAGTTCTTCAACGAGGGAATTGATTTGGGATCGGTATCGATGAGATCGGCCTTGTTGAAATGAGCTTCATTTAGAAGTGTTAATACCTACTTGCAATGACGTTCGTAATCACCTATATTCATTGATCGTAGTTCTTACCGGCGCCAGCGAGCGCACCCAGCTAGTATCAAAGTAAATCATCGTTCACTAGTCACTAAATCCGAGGGGATACGTTATGAACGCTTTGTTTACCAACGTACGCAGTCTGATTTCCACACGTTTGTCTGTCCTTTTGATTTGTGTATTCATTTTCGCTTCGGTCTCTCGGGGAGTTTCCGGCGTGATATGGACCAACCAAGGATCTATTCCCGTAACCCAGGATCTTTGGGGAGTAAAGTATTTAACGTCGCAGAAGATTATCGCTGTCGGAACTGGCGGAACGATTATCCGTTCTACGGATGACGGCGTGACGTGGACCTCTCTCTGGTCACAGAGCGCAACGAACTTCTGGGCAGTCTCTTTTCCGGACTCCATGCATGGAGTAGTTGTGGGCGACAGCGGAATCGTGCTTACGACAACCGATGGGGGAACATCGTGGACAAAGATCATAGTCAATCCATCGGCAAGCTTTTATTCCGTATCGTTCACCGATCCGAATACCGGAACGGTGGTAGGAGATTCAGGCCGAATTTACCGTACGACAAACGGGACAACATTCACCGCGCAGACAAGTGGTACAATCGATGAACTTAATGGAGTGAAGTTTTTCGACACGAACCACGGATCTATCGCAAGCTCGGATAGCGGAATTTATACCACTACAAACGGCGGAGCGTCATG
>DATGFY010000495.1:0-5145 GCA_035308785.1 Bacteroidota bacterium
GCAGAAATACATCTCCGGAATTGTTGGCTACACAGTATTATGTTTTCTTGTCGGCGTGGTCTTCGCCTATTTCGTTATCCTTCCGTATATGCTCCAATTCTTCGTCGCGTTCAGCGCGTTGGGTGTCGAGAACATGATCACGTTGGATGAATATATCGAGTTCGTGCTTCAAAGCGTTATATTTTCCGGCTTGATATTCGAGCTCCCAATGATTTCGTATTCTCTTGCGCGAATCGGAATTCTTACTCCTGCGTTCATGCGGCATTATCGACGGCACTCGATTCTGGTGATCCTCATTATTGCTGCAATTGTAACACCGACGACGGATCCGTTTACAATGACAATTTTTTCTATACCGATGATCCTGTTGTACGAATTCAGCATCTGGGTGGCGAAGATCGCACAGAAGAAGAGAAACACGATTCTCGCAGACGATTCTATCTAAGTTCACCAATCGAAACCCCATGAATCTCAATCAGATTATTGCTCCGATCGAGACCG
The DNA here is from genome assembly GCA_035308785.1 of Bacteroidota bacterium. Taxonomy (GTDB): domain Bacteria; phylum Bacteroidota; class Ignavibacteria; order UBA10030; family SZUA-254; genus DATGFY01. The sequence continues at coordinate 502 of DATGFY010000495.1, forward strand.
AGCTGGATCGTTTCGGCGATCACTTCCGTGAGGACATCAAATCGAAGGTGGCGTTCGTCGATCTTATCGCGCGTTACATTATCAAACAGAAGGGGAAAAAGATCCGCCCTGCGCTTGTGCTGTTGACGGCCAAGGCCTGCGGAGAAGTGAACGAGCATACCTACCGCGGAGCTTCGTTGGTGGAGATTCTCCATACCGCGACATTAATCCACGATGATGTAGTTGATGATGCGGATACACGCAGGGGGATCGCATCGATCAACGCCGTATGGAAAAATAAGATTGCGGTTCTCATGGGCGATTATATGCTTGCGAAAGGGTTGCTTCTTTCGCTTGATAACGACGAGTTCACGTTCCTCAAAATCATGTCCGATGCTGTACGGCGAATGAGCGAGGCGGAAATTCTTCAGATTGCCAAGAGCCGGCAATTAGATATTGACGAGAAAACCTATTTTCGAATCATTTCAGATAAGACTGCCTCGTTACTATCTACCTGCTGCCAGATCGGTGCGGCGAGTGTGACTAACGATGTTGCAGTTAGGGAAGCAATGAAGGAGTTTGGTGAAAATGTCGGTATTGTCTTCCAGATTCGCGACGACTTATTGGATTATGTCGGCCGGAAAAGCATTACCGGGAAGCCGGCGGGTTTGGACATGAAGGAAAAAAAGCTCACGCTGCCGCTGATTCATTCGATCTCACGGGCGCCGGGAAGTCAATCGCGTCAGGTGCTTCGCATCATCAAGAACGGTGCGTCAAGGAAGGATTTAGAATCGGTGATCGAGTTTGCCCACGAATTCGGCGGCATCGATTACGCCACTCGCAAGGCAGAAGAGTATTCGAAAAAGGCGATGGATGCGCTCAGCATTCTTCCATCTTCAGATGCTAAGGAATCGTTGGCGGGGTTTGTAGGGTACGTATTAGAGAGAGCGAAGTAACTAAGATTCAAACAACCCGCCTTTGCAAAGGCGGAAGTAGCCTTTTCCTACCAGTTAGTCGTTATACACAAACTTCAACCAACCCCACTTGTCGTTCCCGCCTTCAACAACGTCAAAAAATGCCTTCTGCACTTCTTTGGTAATCGGACCGGGTTTTCCTTCGCCGATGACGTAGCGATCGACGGAATGGATCGGGGTAATCTCGGCGGCGGTGCCGGTGAAGAAAATCTCATCGGCGATCGTGAGCATCTCGCGTGCAACCGGGGCCTCGATCACATTGAAGTTGCGTTCTTTGAGTAATGTAATGACTGATGAGCGAGTTACGCCGGGAAGAATCGAGGAAGTCAACGGTGGAGTATGAACGTCGCCGTTCTTGACGATGAATACATTTTCGCCGCTGCCTTCGCTGACATGTCCGGAAACGTCCAGAGAGATCCCTTCGACATATCCCGCCTTGATCGCTTCAACTTTGATAAGTTGAGAGTTTAGATAATTCCCGCCTGCTTTGGCAATTGTGGGGAGCGTGTTCGGTGCAGGGCGCGTCCATGAGGAAACACACACGTCGATCCCTTTTTCCAGCGCCTCCTTGCCAAGATATTTTCCCCATTCCCATACTGCAATTGCGACGTCCACAGGATTGTTCATCGGGTTCACGCCAACATCGCCGTAGCCCCGATAGACAATAGGGCGAATGTAGCATTTCTTCATCTTGTTCACACGAATCGTTTCGAGGATCGCATCCTCCAATTGTTTTTTCGTGTACGGGATTTCGGCATGGTAAATCTTCGTGGAATCGTACAACCGCTCGAGATGCTTATCGAGCCGGAACACGGCCGACCCTTTCTTCGTGTCGTAGCACCGGATTCCCTCGAACCAGCTCGATCCGTAGTGAACGACATGCGAGAGAACGTGAATCTGGGCATCGTTCCAGTTCACAAGCTTTCCGTTCATCCATATTTTTTCGACAGGCGTGACAGCCATAATAATCTCCTTAGGTGAGCGGTCGTTCGAAAATTCGGTACGTTTTGTAACGCAGACCTTGCATAACCTCGGCGGCTCGGTTCATCATGACATTGTCCTCGAGAATCCAACCTGCTTCGGCATCGACAAATCCTAGATCCATACCGCGTTTGGCCGTCTCATAGAATAAGGCCGCCCCGGCGCCTGTCCGTTGTTTCTCTCGGACAACCCCGAGCACGATAATTCTTGCGCGATGAATCTTTTTCTTCATCATCATAATCTGAAGGAGTCCTCTGAGAAGGCCGCCGTTGGGATTGCGTTTGAACGCCACGTTGTAATCCGGAAAGGAAAGTGAAAAACCGATCGGCTCGCCTTTGTATTCCACAAAGACAACAAATTCAGGAATGACAATCGGCTTCATATCTTTTGCCATACCTGCGAATTCGGCGTCGGTCATCGGGACCGCGCCCCAATTATACATCCATGCCCGATTGTAAAGATCCTTAATCAGCTTTACCTCGTTATCGAAATCCTTCATGTTAAGCGTTCGAAAGGTCAATCCTTCACGCTTCTTCAACTCTTCGGAGACGCGAACCAGCTTTGGTTGAAAGGTTTTTTCCTGAGATAACAGGTACGAGTAAAGATCCTTCACCTTGGTGAATCCGGCGCGCTCGATAAGCGTCTTGTAATATTCCGGATTGTACGACATGAGGAACACGGGCGGTTCGTTGAACCCATCAATCAGCAGTCCATATTCGTCGTTAACGGAAGGGGAGGCGGGCCCGCGCACTGCGGTCACGCCGCGCTTCTTCAGCCATTCATTTGCGGTTTTGAACAACGCATCTGCTACGGCCTGATCGTTGATCGATTCGAAAAATCCAAAGAAGCCAATATTCTCGTTATGTTCCTTGTTGTGGTTGTGATTAACAATGGCACCGATCCGGCCAACGATCTTGCCATTGCGATAGGCCAGATAGAACTCGGCATCGGAATGCGTATAGAACGGATTCTTTTCCTTGTCCATCAGCTTCCGACGGTCCATGAGAAGCGGAGGAACCCATTGAGGTATATCCTTGTAAATCTCCCACTGGAACTTTACGAACTGTTCCCGTTCTTTCTTCGTGGAGATCGCTTTTATCGTAATAGGTTCCATTAGTTGATTACTCCGAGTGATTTGCCGACTTCGCCGAATAATTCCAAAATTCGATCGAGGTGAACGTCCTCGTGCGATGCCATGTAACTGGTGCGCATCATCTGCATGCCGGGCGGCACCCCAGGACTGATAAACGCATTGACAAACACTCCTTTATCGAACAACATCCTCCAAAACTTAAATGCGAGCATATCGTCGCCGACGATGACCGGCACAACGGCTGATTCGCCATCGAGTACGTTAAACCCAAGTTTCTTAAACCCTGCACGCATCTTGTTTGCGTTGCGGAGCAATTTGGTGATTAATTCAGGATGCTGTTCCAAAAGATCCAGCGCCGCAAGCGCCGCTGCGACTGAAGAGGGGGTGGGACTTGCGCTGAACATCAAGGCAGTCGAATAATGCTTCAGGAAATTAATAACCCGTTCCTTTCCAACCACGAACCCGCCGAGGGAACCGAACGTTTTGCTGAATGTTCCCATCGTCATATCAACCTCTGCATCGAGCGAGAAATGGCTCGCTGTGCCTCGGCCGCCCTTACCGATAACGCCGATTGCGTGGGCGTCATCGATCAAAATTCTTGCATTATATTTCTTTGCGAGAGCCACCAGATCGGGGAGATTAACGATTTCACCCGACGTGCTAAAGACGCCGTCGGAGACGATCAATTTTCCGGCGCCTTTGGGAAGGCGGGAAATAACGCGCTCCATATCGGCCATATCGTTATGCTTGTAGCGAACCAGATCGGCAAACATTCCTTTCGCCATCATGTACCCGGCAACGATGCACGCGTGGTTATCTTTATCGGTAATGACGTACTCGCCGCGCTGAACGAGTGTAGGAATAATACCTTGCGCCGTCTGATAACCAGTGCTGTAGAGAAGGCAGGCCTCTGTGCCCATATACTTCGCAAGGCGGGCCTCAAGTTCGATATGTATGTCCAACGTGCCCGTGAGGAAGCGGGAGCCCGAGCAGCCGGTGCCGTACCGCTCTACCGCTTTGATGGCGGCTTCTTTGACTTTCGGGTGCGCAGTCAATCCGAGGTAGTTGTTCGAACCGGCCATGATGATCTTCCGACCCTCCATTTGGACGACCGGACCTTCGTTCTCTTCGATGGGGCGGAACCAGGGATAATAACCCGATTTTTTTACTTCATCGGCACGGGTGAAATCGAAACACTTTTGAAAAAGATCTGTAACTGCTGCCGAAGCGGGAGGTGTGAGGGTAGCGGCTTTTGAAGATTCAGACATACGATGATGGTGTTGTTTTCGAGATTATGATGGATGAGAACTGCGTCCGACCCATCGGTCGAGCGTCCCGATGGTCGTTATCTCTTTCCCGGAATGAAGTTTCTGATTTTCAACAAACCATCGCCGGATTCGATGAATTGTTTGTGATTTTTTTTTTTAATATACTCTATTGTCGTACAAAAGTCAAAGAGATAAGACCTTCCCTTCAATGAAAGCACTCATCACCGGCGCGACCGGCTTTATTGGCAGTCATTTAGCAGAGCTTCTCGTCTCGAAAGGGTATGAGATCCGCGTTCCGATCCGCAAAACCTCCGATCGCAAATGGCTGAAGGAAGTAGCTGCGGAATAT
>DATGFY010000496.1:0-1853 GCA_035308785.1 Bacteroidota bacterium
CTGCACCTCCGCTATGTCAATCCGTTCCAGCGGAATGTGGGCGAAATACTATACAATTTCAAAAATATCCTTATCCCCGAGCTCAATCTGGGACAGCTTTCCAAGCTCATTCGCGCGAAATACCTTGTGCCTGCGCTCTCGTTAAACAAAGTGCAGGGACTTCCGTTCAAATCGATTGAGATTGAGAATAAAATTAACGAAATTATCTAAGCGGTTTACTCTTATTGAATCGATGAAAAGAAAGGTGATGATGTCATTATGAATCTCGTCCAGGAAACACTTAAAGACGTGCTCAACGAGCCGGTACAGAAATATACGGCCAAAGATTTTCAGTCCGATCAGGACGTTCGCTGGTGTCCGGGCTGCGGAGATTATTCTATCCTCGCGCAGGTTCAGCGCGTGATGCCCGATCTCAACGTATCGCGGCATAATACGGTATTCGTCTCCGGCATCGGCTGCTCGAGCCGGTTCCCCTATTATATGGATACCTATGGCTTCCATAGCATCCACGGACGCGCTCCGGCGGTCGCAACGGGATTGAAAGTCGCGCGCCCCGAACTTTCCGTTTGGGTAGTAACCGGCGATGGCGACGGATTGAGCATCGGCGGCAATCATTTGATCCATGCCTGCCGGCGCAATATCGATCTCAAGATATTGTTGTTCAACAACCAGATCTACGGCCTGACGAAAGGTCAATACTCGCCGACCTCCGAATTCGGAAAGGTGACGAAATCGACGCCATACGGAAGCGTCGATCATCCGTTCAATCCACTGCTCGTTGCACTGGGCGCTGAGGCCTCATTCGTTGCCCGCACGCTCGACCGCGATCCCAAGCACATGCAGCAAGTGATCAAGCGCGTGGCAGAACACAAGGGTACCGCGTTCCTCGAAATTTACCAGAACTGCAACGTGTTCAATGACGGCGCGTTCTTTACCTACACCGAGAAAGACACCAAGGACGATCATGTCGTCTATCTCGAACACGGGAAGCCGATGATCTTTGGTAAAGCCAAAGATAAAGGCATTAAGCTTGACGGGTTCACGCCAAAAGTCGTATCGCTGGCCGACGGGAAGTATTCGGCAAGCGATCTCATCGTCCATGACGAGAAGGATACGATTCTCTCGTTCATCCTCGCGCGGATGTCGAATCTCCCCGATATGCCCCGGCCGGTCGGCGTGGTTTATTCCGTCCAACGCCAGGTGTACGATGAAGAAACCTCCCGCCAGATCCAGAATGCCATCGCGAAGCAAGGTGAAGGTAATCTGGAGAAGCTCTTGAACCACGGCGAAACGTGGATGATCCAGTAACCCGCAATCGTCACTTAAATCCAAATTCCCGTCCCGATTCTACGGGACGGGAATTTTTTTATAGGGATGCAGGCAACGCCTTCTCATGAATAGCTCAGTCGCACTCTTCAACGAAATTCTTGCTCGACACCAGACGTTCGTTCTCACAACGCATGTCAACCCCGATGGCGACGCACTGGGATCGGAGCTGGCGATGGCCCGCTTCTTACGGAAATCCGGCAAGACGGTAACGATCATCAACCATAGCGAGACAACTTCATACCTTAAATGGCTCGATGAGAAGAACGATATCCGGGCATACCTGCCCGAGCGCGATCTTCCTGCAATCCAATCGGCAGATGCGATTCTCGTTATGGATACCAATCAGCCGGACCGCCTCCGTTCGATGGAAGAAGCCGTGCTGAACAGCAAGGCGGCAAAAATTATCATCGATCACCACCTCGAGCCGCATCCATTCGCTCAACAAAAAATTGTCGACACCGAAGCAACGTCCACCGGTGAGATTGTTTTTCAACTCATCGAGGGAGTCGCACCCGGTCTGCTAG
>DATGFY010000497.1:0-2320 GCA_035308785.1 Bacteroidota bacterium
GCGACGACGCTTTCGGGTGGCGAGGCGCAGCGCGTGAAACTTTCGACGGAGCTTTCCAAGATCGGCACCGGCAAAACGATGTACATCCTCGACGAGCCGACGACCGGTTTGCACTTCGAAGACATCCGCATGTTGCTCTTAGTGCTGAACAAGCTCGTCGATAAAGGCAACACGGTCCTCGTCGTCGAGCACAACATGGATGTGATCAAGACAGCTGACTGGGTTATCGATTTAGGTCCTGAAGGGGGCGAAAAAGGGGGGATGATCGTTGCCGAAGGCACGCCCGAACAGGTGGCGAAGAACAAGAAATCGTTTACAGGGATGTATTTGAAAGAAGAGCTCGACTCGCATCACGCAAGATCCTTAAGCAAGTCCGCATAAGCCTGGGGCGGATTCCTCTTTTCGCTCCGTCCGTTATCTGCTGACGAACGGATTTCCCTTAATGTAAAACCTCCACTTCTTTTCCTTTCCTACATTTATCCCGATGCGCGTTGAGGAGAGAATGCGCGATCTCGGAACGGGATCTCCCTTCGTGATGTAGATTTCATTTCCCAGGAGATCTGTTCCATTTTCCGGGCGTTCGATTCCCATTGCTTTGCACAATTTGGCGGGGCCGTTGGTGAGATTCTTGTCGTTTGTGTCATCGAAGCCGCGGAGGGTGCGCATCGTATCGATACCGGCAACCGGTTCAACTGCACGGAGAAGGACTGCGCGCGGGATTCCTTTCGCCTCCGTTACCACATTGCTGCAGTAATGCATTCCATAGGTAAAATAAACGTAGAGGAGGCCGCCTTCGCGAAACATCACACTGTTGCGCGGGGTTTCACCGCGGTAGGCGTGGCTTGCAGGGTCTTTTTCACCGAGATATGCCTCCACTTCTACGATCCTGCCGATGAGGAGTTTTCTCCCAATCCGACGAACAAGCAGGCAGCCAAGGAGTTCCTTCGCCACTTGTAAAGTATGGCGCAAGTAGAATGAACGGCGGAGTTTGTGGAGTGAGGATTTAGTCATTGCGAGAAGTCCCGAAGTGATCCCCTTGGGACAATCCCGGAGACAGTTTGCAAACTATAGCGAGATTGCTTCGTTAACGCTTTCGCGTTCGTGCTCGCAATGACGAGCGGCGCGCTTCAATCCCACAAAAACAACCCGGTGGGTTCATCGTGGCTGCGCACAAGATCGGGTCCATCGAGTTCATCGATGGTTACTTCACAAGCGAATAATTTTGTTCCGGGTAGCAGGTGCCCGCCGATCACTTTGCCGTCTTGATCGCCGAGCAGAATATGCGCATGGACGAATGGCTCGCCATCGCGTATGCTGATGTTGCCGCTCAAACTCAGGATTTCCATGCCGCCAGGATATTCCATTGGCAGGTATTTCTTGAGGTGCTGATCGTAATAGGCAATCGTTGCAAAGGTGGTTGCGCCGATTCCCTGGATGCGGCCGACGCGGATCTTTTCGCGGCGGACAATGGAAGTGAGTTCATTGACCAGATCGACTCCCTGCGGGAGGCGTTCAACAAGGGTTCGTTTAACTGTATAACGATTCATTGGCGTTCGTCAGATTCGGGAAAGGTGAGGGTTGGCTGCGACGCAGAAGGCGCCTGCCGGCGCAGATGAAAATGTTTGTACGCAAGGTCGGTTGCTTCCCGGCCGCGCGCAGTGCGCATGAGAAATCCCTCTTGAATGAGATAGGGCTCATAGACTTCTTCGATCGTCCCCGGATCCTCGCCTACGGCAACGGAGAGCGTATTCAAGCCCACGGGGCCGCCGCGGTATTTTTCGATGATGGTGGTGAGCACGCGCTTGTCCATATCGTCAAGGCCGTGCGCATCGACTTCGAGCGCGGTAAGCGAATGCTCCGCGACTTCCTTGGTAATTACCCCGTTGTATTTTGCCAACTTTGGATCTGCCTGGGCAAAATCGCGGCAGCGTTTGAGTAAGCGGTTGGCTATGCGGGGCGTCCCGCGCGAACGTCGGGCGATCTCGGTGCAGCCGCCCTGTTCGAGCTTCACATCAAGGATGCCCGATGAGCGGGTGATGATTCGTTCGAGATCGATCGGCAAGTAGTAATCGAGCCGGTTTGCAACGCCGAATCGCGACCGCAACGGAGCGGAAAGCAGTCCCGCGCGGGTTGTCGCTCCCACTAAGGTAAACTTCGGCAAATCCAATTGGACGCTGCGGGCGTTGGGACCGCTATCGATCACAATATCGATCTTGTAATCTTCCATTGCCGAGTAGAGGTACTCCTCTACCAATGGATTCAGGCGGTGGATTTCATCGATGAACAAAACGTCGCCGCTGCCGAGCCCCGTGAGGACGCC
>DATGFY010000498.1:0-2157 GCA_035308785.1 Bacteroidota bacterium
CGACTGTCCAGCGAAAACTCAGTTTTTTCTCGCCGGGCAGCGGGGCGCTGAGATAGACCGGGAAATCTACGCGCAGGGTCCTCAATCCTATGAGTGGCAGCAGGTTCGAGCGCCCTGCTTCCCCGAGAATGCGCGGGAAGCTGACCATCCGGAAACCGAAACCCCAATCGACTTCAAACTTTTGATCCCACAGATTTGCCGGATCGGAAGCCAGCCGTCCCGCATCGAAGAAGACGGCACTGTTAAACTGGCGCGTGATATATGAGATGAGTGGAATTGACGGCACTTTCACCACCGGAAGGAACGAGGAGAATCTTGCTTCGGCGTTCACGGCTTCAATCTTGGTTCCGGAAGCGGGAAGGTTGAAATAGCCGCGCATATCTCCCCCGCCCGGGAAGAAGGCGTGGTCGCGCACGGTGGTTGGAAAGATTCCTTTGCTGCGGAACAAGGGCGCGGAGAATTGCTCGATTGGCGATCCGCCGGAGAGATAGTATTGCGACTGCACCGGCACGTTGCCAAAGCCCATGCCGTTGTAGCCGCGGATCAGTCCGAGAATTCCGTCGGGGAGGTTATATGTTCCTTTGAGTTCGATCGTCCGTTTCGAATACTGGAAATCGTTCGTACCCAAGAGCCCGAGCGATGCCTCGAGTATGAGCGTACCGCTGAGCGTCCACCGTTCGCCGCGGTTTTGGTACTGGTACGTTCCGATCATCCGCTGCTGGGCTCCGCCCTGCCACGTTTCCGGATGGAGGAGGTAATCGGTATCCACTGCGCGGATATACGAGTACTGAAGGGTGAGTGTGTGATAGGGCTGATACGAATAATGTTCGCCGTAGCTCTTTTGCAGGGTGATATCTCCGCCTTCGCGTCCCTCAAGATGAAACAGGCGGGCATCCAGCGTGCTCAACGGTGAAATCGCGAACAAGTTCTCGCCGACCGACGCTTCGTAATCGAGCGTCTTCTCGCGGATGTTGTAGCCGAGGTATAAATTACGGCGGAACATATCGCTGAGGTAATCGCCACTAAACCGTATGCCCGGTTTGACACCCCCTTCATCGGTGTACCATAATGACGGCCGCCATTGAATGCGGTAGGCATCGAGCGGGGCAATGGAGAAAAACGTGTTGTTCAATTCGAAATCGATCTTCGGCAGCATGCCGGTGGTATTATTCAACCGGTTGATATCGAGAATTCGCCCATCCGGATTTAATTCCGCCTTGACTGCACGGGAGGGGAGATCGATCACAGTATCGCGCCGGACTTCGGAGTTGAGCCACTGATCGACAGGAAACCAGACGGTTTGCTTGGTGCCGTTTTCCATCGTGAACTGCACATCGACGGGCATAATGGCGTCGCCGTATTTGCGGAGGGAGATCTTGGTGCGATAGAGCGACGGATCCGATTTCGATTGTTCGGATTGCAGGCCGCTCACGCCGTAATCGCACGTTGAAGTCCGGTTAAACCATTCATCGAAGAACCAGCGCAAGTCGCGGTTGCCGCTGGCCTCTTGCATGGTGGAATAGAAATCTTCGGGATAGACATGCTTGAATTTATAGCGGTGGTAATATTCTTTCATGCAGTGTTCGAACACTGAATCGCCGAGAACGTATTGAAGCATGAACATGACCGAGCCGGTCTTGGAATAGATCGAAATGCCCGAAAGGTTCTGCTCGCGGAAGCGATTGGTATGGGTTGCAATCGGCTCCTCATATCCGGTCTTCGCCAGAAACAACGATGAGCGCTGATTGCCCGCCCGGTCGTCGTCGTTCGGATAATGCAGGAGCTTCTGGTACCACTCAGTCCAATTGTAGCTGTTATTGTACCTGCCGTAATAATCCTCGATAGCGGTTGTGGTGATGAACGTGTTGAACCCTTCATCCATGAAGGCAAAATACGTTTCGTTGCTTTCGATCATCATCGGGAACCAATTGTGTCCGATTTCATGGGCCGTGACCGCGTACAGGTCGGTGTTGTTCTTATCGCCGATGTGGCCGAGGAAGACGATGCCGGGATACTCCATGCCTCCGCCCACGACGCCTTCCACGACGAACATGCTTGGATAAGCATATTGGCCGTAATGTGTGCTGAAGAAACTCAACGCATGCCGTCCCATATGCGCCACTTCGCCCCAATATTCGGGCAAGTCATCGAAATACA
>DATGFY010000499.1:0-5843 GCA_035308785.1 Bacteroidota bacterium
CTTCTTATGCGCTTTCCGAAGTATTGGCGCAAGCTCCGCATCTAGCGGATGGACATCGGCAGATGCATCGACAACGAAAACCACAACATCGGCTTCTTCGATCGCGATCTCCCCCTGATCGCGGACGGCAGATTCAATCAAGTCTTCCGAGTTGGGAACGAAGCCGCCGGTATCGATGATGGTGAACTTCTTCCCCGCCCATTCGGTTGTGGCATAAATTCGATCGCGCGTAACGCCGGGTTGATCGTGAACGATCGCCTCGCGCGTGCCGAGAATGCGGTTGAACAACGTCGATTTTCCGACGTTCGGCCGCCCTACAATTGCAACAATACTTGACATTTGTACCTTAACTCTCTTTTCTCTTCACAACATATTTCTCGACATCGCCGAGCGCTTCTTTGAAATTTTCGAAGCCGCTGGATTTGCTGATGTAACCGACTGCACCATGTTCGAATGCGTAGGTGATGTCTTCTTCCCTATCGGATGTGCTCACAATAACAATCGGAATCTTATTTACAGTTTCATCCTCCTGGACAATCTTAAGCACCTCGCGCCCATCTCGCTGCGGCAAATTAAAATCAAGAAGAATGAGTTGCGGCAATGGATATTTGGACGCATCTGAATAACGCCCGCGGTGAAACAGGTAATCAAGCGCTTCTTGTCCATCCCGGACAACAATGAAATTACCTTGCACGTTCTTCTGGCGCAGAATGTATTCGGTAATCTTCAGATGGCCGAGGTTGTCCTCGACAATCATAATATCATAGCCGGGAGTGGACACGTGGGTGCGCGGTTTATTGGGTGCGAATCTGCGTGAGAGTAACCGGTGTTATCTTGAAGACCGAAAGTGAATGGCGCCTCATAAAGCCGATAACGAACGATTCGAGACGTTGCATGAGGTTCAACGTTTGGCGATGCAGGTTTTCCCCGGATGGTTGGGGGAGGTTAGAAATCGAAACTTCGTCAATATACTGTCGGGGTGGGCGGATTCGAACCGCCGACCTCTTGGTCCCGAACCAAGCGCTCTAGCCGGGCTGAGCCACACCCCGTTGTTTCATCATATAACGTCTTCAAAATAGCAAAAACTAAGAAGATTTCAAAAAAAATGGGGTTATCGCGAAAGAATGTTTTTTGCGAAAAAAATTTTCGATGGACTGCATTTTTTCCTTGACTGGCATGCTAAGGAAGTGTATATACCTGTTAGAGGCAAAGAAATGGAATCCGCCAGAGGCGGAGGAATATGGAATATGGAACATGGAATGAAAAGAACGAACGACACTACATCCCGGCCAGAATCCGCCAAAGGGACGGCGGAGAGACTATGCACAAAAACGCCTAAAAATTTGCGGCTGCAACTCTTTATCGCCGATGAAGTTACAGAACAAGCAGCGAAAAAGTGATCAAAAACCCCCTATTTTTTTCATACTTTTTCGTGCCTAACGGTAAGAGATTACAGAGGATAGGGGTTGAGAAAAAAGATGTTTTTTTAAATATGGAACGAGGAAAGAAAAAAACGAAAGAACCCCGGACAGAAGAATTCCGGGGCAGGCTATGGATTCCGGCCAGAAGCATGCCGGAATGACACCTACGGGGTAGTTGAACAATGGAAGGAGGAAGGTGAACCTACAAAGTCATTACGTCAATGCTACGGAATGAGATTACTTATGTTCCAGGAAATGCAATTCCCAGAGATCGCGGCTATTCAGATGTAAGATTGGCGCGAGGGCCCGATTGCCGATCATGCCGATGCTGTTTTCGAGAAAATGCAGTTCATTGAACTTTTCTTTGGTTTCGGCGTCCAGGTTCTGGGTCAATCCTGCCTCGTGAATGAGGAGCATGCCCTTGGCTTTCACGGAGAGCTCAAGATGGACTTGAACCAGGCACAGCATATCCACTACCACATCTCCCGGGAATTTCTTTTTGATCGATTGCAGATATTTCCCGACTCTAGTATCCGATATCTGACCTGCTGAGATAACCCTAAGCAGTTCAATTTCGCTGTCTAACCCAATGCCGAGCCATTCGCGCATTGCCAATTCGCTTTGATGATACAGGACAATCATCACGAGCACGAAACCGGCAAGCTGAACGAGCGTCCACACCGGAGGAGAAAACAAGAAGTGGTTATAGAACGAATGAATTGCAAACGCCGCCGCAAGCCCGGGCACAAATGAAATTGGTTTCAATTTTTCGCTCCGATCATCGAAGTTTTTCGAAACGATCGCGAACGTCGCCGCAGTAATCCCATGCATGACCGCTGTGCCGAATCCCCGGATTATCCAAACAAACAATTCCGGCGCGGGCGCCATGTACAGGTAATAGGTATTTTCGAAAATACCGAACCCGGCACCAAGCGCAAATCCATAAATCGCCGCATCGACCATGAATCCGATGCGCCGCGCAACAATGAGATAAATGATAAACGATGCCTTGAGCGATTCTTCGATCATCGGCGCAGCATACCAAAAAAAGGCCGATCTGCCCGGAGCGAAATCGGCCACGGCATTATTGATGAAGTAGGCAAGGACCGCCGCGGCACAGCCGATTACTATGGTTCCAAGGATGTTCCGAAAAGGGATGAGTTTGAAGCTATCAAAAACGACGAGAGCCGCAAGGAAAAGAAAAACCGGGGAGACAGCGGTAAGATATTTTACAAACAGCACGAACAACCTCTGCCGCCAATATTACGGGAAGGGCTAAGAGTTTGGATTTACCGCCGGAAGCGTATTGGTAAACAACACATCGGTGTCTGATGCAACAGAGAGTTGCAGCGCATTCGCGGTCGCCGTTTTCACATCGAATATCACAAGATAGGTGTCTTCACCAGTGTGCCGCAATTGGACGAAGTTAGTGCCCGGCGTCATGATATTTTCCGACGCTTGAATATCGGTCATCGCATGGTAAGCGATCGATTGCGGATCGTACTCGATGCGAATATTGAGCGGCTTCGAAGATTTCATCGTCACTTCCACGGCAACCCGGCCCTGGCCGTATCGCACCGTGTAGGAACCGGACCCGTTCGCAATTTTGATCGGCCCGTGTCCGCCGACGCCGAATTCATCGACGGTCCTGCTTGACATCGTTCCGGATAAGTTCGCTGTTTCGCCTGCGGCATGCTTCGGCACTGCAAGAGAATACATGGCTACGCCGGCAAGGATCCCGGCGCAAAATGCGACAGCATATCCCCATGTGGCGGCGCGGAAGAACGACCGCAATGGTGAATGATCTGCGACCGCATGGCGGTGATGCTCCGGGGCTGGCAATGATGACATGACATCCTCTTTGAAAGTCGTTGGTGGTTCAAGCATCGGCATCTTGCCGACCTGATCGAACAATTGCGAGAGTTCCTGAAAGTATTTCTTTCCTTCTGCACTCGAGGACAAGAATTGCTCAATCTCAACCGAATCTTTCGACCCGATAATTTCTCCGTCGAGTTTCGCATGCATCAAACCGATATAGCGTTCGTCGATCATGTTCCCTCACATCCTACTCTTGGCTCGAATCATCCGATCTTTGAGAATCTGCCGTGCGCTGAACAGCCGCGACTTGATTGTTTTTTCCGGAACAGATAACAGATCGCTCATTTCTTTGTATGATAATCCTAACAAATGTTTCATCACGATAACGGTGCGGTACTCTTCCTTTAAATCCTTCATTGCCTTATCCAACGGCTCGGAGAGCTCGCTCTCCGTAATTGCTTCTTCGGGCGAACGATCGCTTGACCGCGTATTGACATCGAGTTCATCGGTGTGTTTCCGGTGCCGGATGAAGTTCAGCCCTTCGTTGACCGCTATTTTGTAGAGCCAACTAAAAAATTTATACTGGGGATTGTAAGAATTGAGATTTTCGTAAGCTTTGATAAAGACGGTTTGGGCAACGTCCTGAGCGTCGTCAGCATCGTTGATCATTCGCACAACGGCGTTAAAGACGACCTTCTGGTAACGATCGACGATTTCACCGAACGCGTCGGTTTCGCCCGCAAGGCAGCGTTTTACTACTTCGCTGTCTTCCCGTTCCTTCATAAATACACTGGAATTCAAGAAAAGTTGGTGATTTTAGATGAGGTTCAAAGGGTATCGATTTCGAAAATCTTGTCGAGACCGGAGTACTGGAATATCTCAGTAATATGCCGATTGAAGTTAATCAACTTGAGTCCGTTCCCGCTCTCCTTCAGCCGTTTTTGTGTCTTGAGAAGGACGCCAAGGCCAGCGCTGGAAATATATTCAAGTTCCCGGAAATCGACGACTGCTGAGGTCGTAACACGATCGAACACTGTGTATGCGATCTCCACCTGCGATGCATCGAACCGTCCCGTAAGAACGACCCAATCCCCGACGATTCGCGCATCGAACATCATTGTCCTCCAGGCGATTCTTTCAATTGCCGGAGAGAAATGTCGAACATTTCCCGAACGTCCTGACGATTCGATTCGGCATTATATACGTTACCTAAATTCATTATTCACTGAAGATACGGAAACTGAGGTCGAATTACAAGAATTATACAGGCTTGGTTGCAGGAATGTATGAATGATACCCCAGTGAGCAACTGTAGATCTACTTCTCGCTATCAAGAGCGCTCATTAGCGGTTTCGGATAACGGTCACCTGCTGCTGCTCCGGGTGGAACGGCTTTTTCGATTTCCGCAAGATCGGCGGCACTCAACTGGAGTTTCAAAACTCCTAACGATTCGTTGAGTCGTTCGCGCGTACGGGCGCCGACAAGAGGAAGAATGTCATTGCCACGCGAAAGAACCCAGGCAATTGCAACCTGCGCAACGGAGGCGCCTTTCGATTGAGCGATGAGACGGAGCTTTTCCACCAATGCCAAATTGTGATCGATATTCTCCGATGAAAACCTTGGGCCAAACTTGCGAACATCGCCGGGAGCAGCGGCACGGTCTTTCGACCAATGCCCGCTTATCAGTCCGCGGACTAAGACACCATACGCTGTAATGCCGATTCCCAATTCTCTGCAGGTGGGCAATATCTCTTTTTCGATGCCGCGGGAGAGGAGTGAGTATTCGATTTGCAGATCGCAAATTGGATGAACGGCTTGTGCGCGCCGAATCGTTTTGGATCCTGCTTCGGATAAACCTATGTACCGCACGAACCCTGCCTTCACCATTTCGGCAATCGCGCCAACGGTTTCTTCAATCGGTACGTTTGGATCTACTCTTCCGAGGCGGTAGATATCGATATAACTTGTGCCGAGTCGCCGGAGAGTGTGGGAAAGGAAGTTCTTAACTGCCGCAGGCCGTCCATCGATGCCGATCCAATTTCCGGCCGGATCTCTCAATGCGCCGAACTTTACGCTGATGAGAACATCTTCGCGCTTTCTTTCCTTGAGCGCTCGGCCGATAAGCATCTCGTTATGACCCATGCCGTAATAGTCGCCCGTATCGAGCAGATTGATTCCGGCATCGAGCGCGGCATGGATGGTAGCAATGCTTTCCGTTTCATCTGCGGGGCCATACAAATCCGACATACCCATGCATCCAAGGCCGATATCGGATGTTTGAGGACCGGTTTTACCTAAGACGCGCATCTACCCGTCCCTCTTCACTGCCAAAATCGTAATATCATCCGATTGCGGATGGCTGCCGGCAAAGGTCTTCACATCGGAAATTAATCCATCGATGAGACCCTGCACAGGACCGCTCTGGTATTTCTTGAGGGCCGCGAGTACGTTTTCATCACCAAAGAAATTCAACGTCGGATTCATTGCTTCGGTAACGCCGTCGGAGTAAATCAGCAGCAGATCCCCCGGATTGAACGGCACGGTCATTTGCTTGAAAGGAAATCCTTCAATCACGCCAAGCATGATCCCGCCTTCGATCAAACG
>DATGFY010000500.1:0-3189 GCA_035308785.1 Bacteroidota bacterium
TTATTCCACCGTTCATTTGCTCTTTATCCGGGGCGGTATGGCAATTCTTTGCGGAGCGCTCATCGGGATCGAGCGCGAACGCAGAGGCAAACCGGCCGGATTCCGCACCAACACCTTAATCTGCTTCGGTTCCGCCCTGTACATGCTCGTTACCGATTATATTTTTCAAAAATACGGCCTGAAAGGCATCGATCCGACCAGAACTGCCTCTCAGGTTGTAACCGGAATCGGATTCTTGGGGGCCGGAACAATCATACAGTCGCAAGGCACCGTTACTGGTCTGACAAGTGCCGCAACAATTTGGGTAGTAGCCGCAATCGGTATTTGCATCGGTGCAGGGTTCCCGATCATCGGGTTTCTCTCGACATTATGCGTCCTATTGACGCTTGTTGTCCTGGCGAAAATTGAACCGAAATTATTGGGCGCATGCACGTTCGTATCAAGTACAATCGTTTTTTCGGATGAAGGCGGAAGGGCGCGCAGCGAACTAGCCGGAATTTTCAGCGAACACGATATGGACATGGCGCGGATGAAAATCTCTGCGGTCGATCATAATATATCACGCATCGACTTCAAATACTGTACGCGCCACCCTGCTCACCACAGGTTTCTTCAAGAAATCTGGAGGGTGACGGGAGTAATAGAAATTACAACGCAAACGGGCTCGGCGGAAGCACCGAAATCCTAATCGGCTCCCTCCCTCAGCAGAACGCGCGGAGCCGCCGCGTTACGGCTTTTGAAAAGTCAACAACTCTCTGCAATCGGAGCTGAGCGAGCGGGTACCCTTGATCTCGGAAATGCTTCTGCTTGCCTTCGCTGCATTCTCGCCTGCTCGCCGGGGCAAATACACTTTGCCGGCAAGCTTAAATCCTGCATCGCGAAACATCTGGCCAACCTCCCCAGGAAAATCAATAAAATCCGAACCCACGTTTGCGGATTCAATGATGATCGAGGCCCTTCCTCCCGATTTCAGTAATCGCGCGCATTCGCGAACTACACCGCGAAACTTGAGCACAAAATCCGCCTTCGCCGCGCCTGAAGTAGTTTCGAAATCCGTTGTCGTATCCTTTTGGGTGAATTCTTCGGGTGGATCGACAAAAACATAATCAGCCGAACCGGATTCCTCGGGGATACCCGTGAGCACAACGTTGTTGCGAACGATGCGTTCATCGATAGGGTTCATATCGTACATCTTGTAGGTACGGTCAGAAAAATACGGAAGCGAATCGATTATATCGCCAAGCGTGCCGCTCCCTGCAAACGGATCGATGACCCGGTCGCCGGGTTTCGTAAAGTAATACAGGGCATTTGCAACGATTTGTCCAGGCAGTCGCCCTTTGAAATTTGGTTTTCCGAAGCGCGGATCGGGCGTCTCGAACGTCCACACGTTGCGTTCTCGCAGATCGAAACCGTATTTTGTCCGTTCGTCGATTCGGCGCGATACATCGTCATCGTGAATTTTCTTCCGCAAATCGGAAATCGTCCAACGCATATCCACGGCGATCTTTTCGTACTGATCGCGCTGCTTGGAGTCGTCCACTTTCGTTGCGAGATCAAAATAGAAGACTTCGGGGAGCGAGCGGTTCTTAACGTCGGGGTAATACGCATAATACTGCTGGCATTGTTTCAGCATGGAAAACGGAAACTTCACGCCGGGATGCGAGGAAATCATTTTCAGCACCTGGTCTTCGAACATTCCTTGCTTCCGCGCCGCCGGCATTACTTTATCGACGAGAAATTTTCCTAAATCCCAGTAATTATCGACGCTGAAAGAGTTCAGTTGTTTGACGAGATCGGAGATCGAGATCGGTGCGCCGGATGGAACTGCGCCCGTCATCCGCGGCGCTTTTGATTCAACCGAGCCGTTCGATCGTTTTGGTGCGGGTTTCTTTTTTGCTTTGGTTGCCATGTTTGCTCCTTAGGGATAAGAACGATACATGTTGAGGGAAAGGGTTACTAGGGCTCCATCTCGGTCGGGCTCACTTGACCCATATAATTAACAATATCTTCGCCGCCATCGACGGGGATCACTCCGCCCGAGATAAAGTACGAATCCTCGCGCGCAAATAGGGCGATGGCGTGCGCAACGTCTTGCGGCGTTGTGGTCCGCAACTGCGGATTTTTCTTTCGAGCCACTTCGAGCATCTTCACCGCTCCGGGAATCTTTTTGAGCGCCGGGGTATCGGTTACGCCAGCAAGTATTGAATTAGCCGTAATGCCGTAGGGTCCTAATTCCATTGCAATCTGGCGTATGTGAGATTCCATACCGGCCTTCGCTGCGGAAACCGCGCCGTAGTTCGGGAGTACGATGTGGCCGCCGGAACTTGTCATTGCAAAGATTCTTCCGCCTTTTTTCATCATTCCGCGTGAAAAAATTCCTTGGGTCCAATAGACAAGCGAATTCGACATCACATCAATTGTCATCTCCACCTGCGCTTGAGTCATCATCTCATTCGGCTTGCCGAAATATGGCTTCAGCGTTCCAAACGCCAGCGAGTGCATCAGCACACGAACTGTGCCCCCGGACGATTTCAATTCCTTGTCCATGATATCGAGCGTTTCATTCCGCTTCGCTGCATCCGATGCGTTGATGTTAAAGAATCTCGCCTTCGATCCGGACGATTCGATATCCTTGGCGATCTGTTCGGCATTCGGCAAGGTCGCTGCCCGATCGAAGTGGACGCCAATGACACTCATGCCGCGTCGGCCGAGTTCGAGTGCAGTTGCACCGCCGAAGCCGCTTGATGCGCCTAGAATTAGAGCCCAGTCCGTGGATGGAAATTCGCGATTCGCCATATATATGAGTTAGGGTTGAGTTGGTTTGGAATTGTTAAAAATGGTAAATTTTCGCAAGAAAATCAAATTTTAGATAAATCGGAATGAGGCGCCGAAGCGTCTTGACCCTCCCCTTGTCAGATTGAGGCTTATTCCACTGTAACGCTTTTAGCCAGATTACGGGGCTGATCAACGTCGCACCCGCGCGCCACAGCGATGTAGTATGCCAACAATTGGAGAGGAATACTGTTGATAACCGGACCAAGGTAATTAAGCGTCCGGGGCACGCGAATAACGAATTCAGCATACGAATCAATGACCTGATCATCTTCATTGGCAATGGCAATGATGCGGCCTTGGCGCGCCCGAACCTCCTGAAGATTGCTTAATACCTTGTCGTAAATCGGATCTTTA
>DATGFY010000501.1:0-3009 GCA_035308785.1 Bacteroidota bacterium
TCAAATCTACGCGTACATTCTCATCGTACAGAACCTCCGCCTGGGGGGGCTATGGGGATCAGGAACCAAGACCTCGCAGAATGTTACGGGCGCGATCGAACGCGATGCGGAACTCAAGACCGGATATGGCGGCCTGACTGCCGATTACGTTTTCCCTGTAACCCAGCGATTGGATTTTACCGTCGGAACGTTGCTCGGCGGCGGTAGTGTGAATCTGAAACTCACCAAAACTACGGGTTCTCCGGTAACGTGGGACAGCACTTGGGCCGATTTCGGAAGTCCGGGGCCGACCCAATCGTACACAAGAAACCTTACCGGAGCATTCTTTGTCTTCCAACCGAATGTAAGTGCGGAATACGCGGTCTTGCGGTGGCTTGGGTTGAGAGTAGGTGTAGGTTACAACGAAACCATTGCGACAAACTGGCGAGAAGATGACAATTACGATATCGTCGGCGTACCTGATAATGTCTCCGGACGTGGATTTATGATTAATGCGGGCTTATTCGTCGGGACGTTTATTTTTTAGATTTCGATTCATCTCTGCGGAATTGCGTCTGTTTCCATTTCTCAAACAACGGTTTGAGTTTATTCCGTTGGTATTTTCCTGTGGATGTAACAGGTACTTCGTTTCCGAAAACAACGACCTTCGGAGATTTTGGGAAGGGGAGGGTAAGGCGGCAGTAATGCAAAACATCGGCTTCGGATAAATTCACGCCTTCTTTGGGCTGAACATATGCGCCCACCTCTTCGCCGTACCAATCATTTTCAAATCCCACCGCAAGTCCGGCTTTAACACCCGGCATGTTCATGAGTATTTCGTCGATCTCAAACGGCGAGATATTGATACCGCCGCGGATGATCAACTCTTTTAACCTGCCTGTGATAAAAAAGAATTTCCTGCCGGTCGCATCGGTTTTGTAGAATCCTTCGTCGCCGCTCCGAAACCAGTGGAATGCAAACGCCGTCTCATTTGCTTCGCGATTCGCGAAGTATTCCTTCATCACATTATGTCCGCGGACAACGATTTCGCCTTTTGCACCTTCAGGCAGTTCGCGGCCCTGTTCATCGTGGATCGACATTTCATTGGAGGGAAGAGGAACACCGATCGATGGAAATCCGTATTCCGC
Organism: Bacteroidota bacterium; assembly: GCA_035308785.1. GTDB lineage: Bacteria > Bacteroidota > Ignavibacteria > UBA10030 > SZUA-254 > DATGFY01. The sequence goes on from DATGFY010000501.1 coordinate 1,128, forward strand.
AAGCCACCTGGTATGCTCATCCACGGCCAGATCAAGAGGGAGGAAGCAGGAGTAACATGTGGTCTCCGACAGGCCGTATCCGTGAATGATTGGGATTTGGAAGCGCTTTTCGAATGCTGCTGCTAGTTCGACCGTTAGTGGCCCCGCTCCGCATATGATGTGGCGGAAATGTTTGAGGTCATATGTGCTCATCTCGAGATTCTCATGCAGCAGGAATTGGAGCAGGGTAGGAACGACGCTCACAACGCTCACCTTTTCTGCCGAAACGCTTTCGAAGAACTTGTGCGAATGGAATTTCTGATTCAGGACGATGCTTCCGCCGTAGTACATCGGCGTCATGATCGTGACCACGGTGCCATTCACATGGTGGATCGGGAGGACGCACATCATCCGCTGATCGGGTGTCATCCCGTGCCAATCCGTTATCGCTTTGGCGTCGCAAAGGAGATTGTATTGGGTAAGCACCACGCCTTTGGGATTCCCGGTGGTGCCGGAGGTATAAACGATGAGAGCTTCGTCGTCGAGCGTGGGTGATGGGAATGGGGGCAGTTCGGAACGGACGCCTACAATCTGTTCCTCTCCGGCTTTTACGACACGCATATCAAGTGATGACTCTTTGAGAATTCGATCGATGCGCTCGAGATAACATTCGCGCGCAAACGCGACCTTTGTTTCCGAGTTCTTGAGGATATAGCCGATGCGTTTGTCGTCCTCGCTGACATTGATCGGAACGACTACCGCGCCGATGAGGAATGCCGCAAAGTATTGAACGATGGTATCGGAATGATTGTACGAGACAGTGGCTATCCGGTCGCCGCGTTGGATGCCGAGAGAGAGGAGGAAGTTTGCCGCTGTAGAAACGGCGTTGTAGAACTGGCGGTAGGAAAATTCAATCCGAGGTCCATCTTCAGGATAATAAATGAGCCACGGCTTGCCGGCAAACTTCTCTGCTTGTTTTTGAAGAAGATCGCCAATGCTCTTGTACGGAACTAAATACTCAGACGGAGGGATTTCCCGAACCGCATGCGCCTTTGCGATCTTATCTTGGAGGGACATAAATAAAATGCCGACTTCGCAATTGAGAAATATTCATCATTCATAAATCAGCATTCATCGTTGCTCTTATTTTTCCATCCACGATTTCCAGTAATCTTTCCATTCTGCCGCTTCTCCCGCGGGCAAAACGTTGATCGGGTTGAGCCCGTCGAGCATTACCGCATATTCATCGGTATGCGTCTTGGTGCCTTGCGCTTTTAACGCCTTGGGATGAGGACCATGGTGGATGCCGCGAGGATGAAGTGTGATCATACCGGCAGTGATGTTATCGCGGCTGAAAAAATTCCCGTCGTGGTAAAAAATGAATTCGTCGTAATCGGTGTTCCGATGGAAAAACGGCACCTTCAAGGCCAGCGGATCTTCTTCTAATGGCCGCGGAAGGAAACTGCAAACCACAGCGCCCTGTGTCACGAACGTCGTATGCGCACTGGGGGGGAGGTGTGCCCGCGGGCTCATGATGGGCCGGATATCGCGCATGTTGATCTTCCACACTGTGAGATCGCCTTTCCAACCCACAACATCGATTGGATTAAACGGATAGAAGACCGAAGAAAACTCATTGCCGACTTTGATGCGAACTTCCCATTCTTTTTCGTTGTCAATAATCGGCTGCGGCTCCGGCGTTGTGATGATGCCGGGATCGTAAAGCGCGTGCTGGCCGATAAGGCCTTTTTCCGGCATATCGAATTCCGTTCGTGATTCGATGATCAAAAAGAAATTGTCTTTCGTCTTGGGGACAATCCGGTGTGTCACTGCTCTTGGAATAACGATATAATCGCCGCGCTCGAACATCAACGGTCCGAAGTCGGTTTCAATCGTCCCTTCG
>DATGFY010000502.1:0-2530 GCA_035308785.1 Bacteroidota bacterium
AGAGATTATGATTCGTTCCCAAACTTGCGCGGTAGCTGTACGTAGCCTGGTCCGCCCCGATATTATAGTTCAACTTAGAATCAAGCGTAAACGTGTTTACCTGATTATCCGCGTAGCTAAAGCCGGCGCCTTGCAAAAGACCTCCGAGGAAACCGTTGAACTCAATCTTATGATGTTCGGGATTAAAAAATTGGTTCTGCGCGTAATTGTAAGGACCGTCATTGCGGTCAACATCGGAGCTCAAGAAAAACGTAAGATTGCCCGGTATGGTTGCGCCAAGTGAGGGAAGCAAATATCTCGTAATCGGTTCAGGTCCGCCAAAGTTTACCGAACTGAATACCTCATCCTGATTTGGCTTCGCGATCTTATCGGTTCGAAACTGCGCGCCGCCTGAGTAGGAATCGGCGCCCGACTTCGTTGTGATGCTCACGATGCCCGATTGCGCATTGCCATAATCGGCATCGAACCCGCTGCTTTGAACGCTCACCGATTGGATTGCGGATGCAGATACCGTCAACCCCCCTGTGCTTGCATTGATTCCCGAGGCCTGCAAATTGGCAATCTGCGAATTCGCGTTCGAGTAGATGCTTGTATTGTTCACGATGTCGTTTGTCGGCACGCCATCGACAAGATATTGCACTTCGTTTGCGCGGCCGCCGCGCAGAAACACGCTGCCCCCGGATTTCACAACGCCCGCCTGCAAGGCAAGGACGTCCTGAACATTCTTCACGTTGGGGATGGCATCGATGGTCTTCGACGTTACGGTTTGCGTGCCGGTGGTTGAGAGATTATTGACGAGCTTCGCATCGGCGGTTACCAATACTTCCTTCAGGCCAACTCCGCCGGTTGTCAATTTGAAATTTTGCGGCGTGGTTTGATTATCATTGACTTTCACGTCGGTAGCAGTGACTGTATCATAATCCAAACCTGAGGCACGAACGGAATACGAACCGACTGCGACGCCGATAATCTCGTACTTGCCGTCGATATCGGTTGAAGCGCCGCGCTGAGTGCCGAGGACCTGAATAATTGCACCGATGATCGGCTGGTTTTTTTCATCGACGACCTTGCCGACGATTTTACCGGAATTACCGGCAAACGCCGCCGCGCTTATCGCGATGAGAACAAGTATGCAATACAAAAGTCTGTAGAATGTTTTCAAGAGTACGCTCCTTCCTTAATTCTCACCGACGTCCTGGAACGTCCGCCGAAGCACCTGGATTGCATCGTGCTGTTTAATGTAGAACAGCGGAAAGCCGTAGTAGATGCAACTAAACGTAATTCCCTGATACCGTACTCCAATGTTGGTTTGCGGCCACGTACACGCGGGATACGGATTGTAGCCATACAAATATTCGCCAAAGCTGGTGGGGCGAACCAGATAGATGTTATTCAAACCGCCGCGCCATACGGAATCGAGCTTGCTCGAATCGACGGTTACAGACGGGTACGGGTTGTTTTCCAACGTACTGTACGCACCGCTAAAATTATGCAGAGTGTTCGGGGATGAAAAAATATTTGTATCCGGAGGTGCGATACATTCCTGGCGGAAGTTTGCGCCCGTTGTCTGGACCTCGCAATGAATAATGCTGGGCAACAGAGGCGTCGCGCCGGCGTTAAGCACATTCATCAGATTCCATGCAGAGATGATGAGTTTACCTCCGTGGGTGCCATCGGCGATGTAGCACCAATCCTGAAGCACCCCTTCTCGTGTGGCATTGAATTGCGTCGAATGATTTATAGAGTCGGGGCTATGGTCGGTCAAGTCGTAATAATAAGGATACCCCGCCCCTTGTTTATCGCAATAGAGATCAGCAACGAAGATAATAATGCTGTAATTTGCAAGGAGCAGGCGCGAAGGAAATGTATGGCCGAAAATATCGTAAAAATCGTAGCGGCCATGCCAGCCAATCGAATCGAGGAGCGAACCATAATAGTTATGCAACGTTGCAAAGGAAGGCCTCGCGTTATCCGTGGGATATTTCGGGCCCCATTCATACGAATTATTCAAGACGAGAATCCGGTCTTGGTACCCGGGCTTCAAGAACGGCGGCTCAATCGATGAAAAGACAAATTTCTTGGCATCGCGAATGGTATCAATCTGCGAGCACGTATCGCAATGCTTCTGCGTGTAATACGGCAGGGTGTCAATAGATCCAAACTCATTCCGGGAAACTACGGTGAAGGTATGAGTCGTCCGGTTCGTGTCATACACACCCGTAGTGGGATTCTTGAAATCGGAGATCGAGACATACGCGTCGGTGTTAGAGCTGTAGGGAGTCCACTTAACGCTATCCACACTCCACGAATACTGGATCGTCCGGCTGTTCGGATCCTTCGCCTGAAAAGAAATATGAATTCCCGGGAAGGTCGGCGTGATATGATCGGCAATGAACACAGGATCCGCAGGTGAACTCACCGGTCCGCCGGTGACGCTGGTAATGGGCGGGGGCACATGCATAGTGTTAAACCGGACGCTATCAATCTTCCCAACCACGCCGTCATTATCGATCGCGCAGATCTCGAAGGT
>DATGFY010000503.1:0-5565 GCA_035308785.1 Bacteroidota bacterium
TATCCCTTCAGCTCCGCTCTCGGCGTCCCCTGCAACCGGAAGATCGTCACATCCCCCGCCATAATCTGCCCCTCCAGCGTTCCGCGCGTAATGTTCGGTTCTTGATCGGGCTCCATCACACGGTGCATGATCAACTGGTGCTTCATCACCGAGGTCGCCATGCACGTCGATGACGTGTTGCCGCAATGAAAACCCATAAAGAGATCCGAGTTGGCATAATTTCGCACGCCCGATTCCTCGTACATATCGCGCGGCACCGTATTGTTGATATCGAGGATTGCCGCAGGTTTCTCCGTCGCGCACACGCCGATATATTCGCTCAACGCCCCGTAGATATCCGATTCGCACGAGATCGGGATCCCGCGCCCCGCAAGCCGCGAGTTGATGAAGCACGGCACGAACCCGAAAAACTTCTCGAACGACGGCCAGCATTTGTTCGCGAACACGCCGTACTTCGATGCGCCGATATTTTTCTCCATGAAATCCATCAGCGCAATCTCGAACTGCGCCAGCCGCTCCAGCAATTCGGGATACGTGTTCCCCTTGCCGAGTTCCTTCTTCATGTCCGCCGCAATCGCCGGGATGCGCTTATCGCCCTTCGCCTGCAGATACAAATCGTACATGTCGAGCTCGCTGTTCTCGCAGATCTCCACGCCCAAATCGTACAGCGGTTGTATCGGCGCATGGCAGGTAAGAAAATCAAACGGCCGCGGACCGAACGAAAAAATTTTCAACTGTTTCAATCCCGCCACCACCCGGGCAATCGGGATAAACTGCCCGATCATTTCTGCGACATTGTCCGCCGTGCCCACCGGTTCCGCCGGGATGTACGGGTTCAGGTTGCGCAAACTCAAATTGTACGATGCGCTCAGCATCCCGCAATATGCATCGCCCCGACCGTCGTACAGATCCATGCCCGTCTCTTCCGCCGCCGCCGTAAACATCACCGGCCCGGCAAACTTCTGCGCCAACAATGTACACGGCCCCTCCGGCCCAAAATTCCCCAGGTAGATCGTCAGCGCATTGATCTTTTTCTCGCGGATTTCATCCAGCGCCTGCAGCACATGGTTCTCATTCTCCACGATCGTCTCGATCTCCACAACGGAAATCTTCTTCCGCTTGCACTGCTCCGCCACCGCGCGCCGCCGCTTCCGCGATAACTCCATCGGGAAGCAATCTCTGCTCACCGCGATGATGCCCATGTTGATTGTTGGGGTGTTGTTCATAAGAAGCCCTTTATCAAATGTGCTCTAAGAAATTTCCTTAACAGACCCGTCATTGCGAGCGGAGTGGCGCAGCCACGAAGCGCGGCAATCCACTCAACCCCTAGTCATTGCGAGGCGTCCCGTCAACGAAGTTGGCGGGGCAACGAAGCAATCCCGCTACAGTGTGCATTCTTTCAGCCGACCGAGATTGCTTCGTCGTTTCACTCCTCGCAATGACTACCAGAGTTTATCTCCCAAACTGCTCCATATGATGGCTCGCATGCTTGAAGATCAGCGCGCCCCACTCCTCGCCCGTCAGCGGCCCGAATGAGATATGCGGCTTCCACGCGCCGTTCGCGCCGCGCTCGTGCGCCATCTTCAGGTTCCTCAGCAGCTTCTGCTTCTCCGTGCTGAAATCCTTCTCCTCCTTCATCCGGAACGACTTCGCCGTCGGCGAATTCTTCATCAGCGGCCGCCTCAACGCCAGCGGCTTGATGATCGTCCGCGTAAACCAATTCGATTCCGATGGCAGAGACGTCACGCCCAGCCCGGTCTCGATCGTAAGGTTGACGTGCGCCAGCATCTGTGCCGCATCCATCTTCCCCCATCCCGCTTTTGATTCCGGGGTCATCCCCTCCACCTTCTTCATTAACTCAGAATACTCCGTCTCGTTAAATACCGTCTTTGCAATGCTGCTCATAGATAAATGTTCCTTTCGCAAGAAGTTTCCATTATTCCTTCCACTTATTTTCGGCCTGCTGGCCGAGAGCGAAGCAGGCTCCGCGACCGGTGGATCGCCCTACATTGTTTATCGTCATCTTTCTAATCCGGCCTTTGAACTTCGACTGAACGCTTACCGGAGTGAGTGGAGCGGATCAGAACGAATCGTTGTCTGAGTGGCGAGCTATAATCTGATCGCCCCTCTCGGAGTTTACCCTCGAATGCTCATGTCGGGGGTAAGAGAGAGCCTGTCCCGGAATGTTGTTGTCCGGGAGGATGGGGGTGAGTTACTCCGCCAAAGAAACGACTCTGGATCCCGGCCAGAAACACGCCGGCATGACACATTTGTTTGCCCCTAACACCCAGCACCTAACACCTATCACCTAGCTCCTACCCCACTTTCATCACCACCAAAAACGCCCCAACCGAAATCGCCGCCCACAATATCACCCCCAGCACCAGCGGCCGCACACCCACCGACTTCAACACCGATTTCGATAACCCCGCGCCGATCAAGAACAACGTCACCGCAAGCCCCGTCTTCGCCGCCGTAACCAAGATATCCGATGCCGCCGCAAGCGGAGCAACATACGTCCGCACCACCGAGGCAAGCAGGAACAAAAACACGAAGTACGGTATCGTGATCTTCGCAGACGATTTCTTGAACGCCACTGAGGTTGCAAACGTCAACGGGATAATCCACAGCGTCCGTGCAAGTTTCACCGGCACCGCAACCTGCAGCGCGCCCGTCCCGTATTTCGCCGCCGCGCCCACCACCGAACTCGTATCGTGGATCGCAATCGCCGCCCACAACCCGAACTGCTGCTGCGTAAAATTAAAATAATGCCCGATCACCGGGAACAGGAACAGCGCCACCGAATTCAAAATGAACACCGTCCCCAGCGCAACCGACATCTCCTTCTCGCTCGCATCCAGCACCGGTCCCACCGCAGCAATCGCGCTTCCGCCACAGATCGCCGTCCCGGAGGAGATCAAATGGGAAATGCGCCTATCCACCTTAAGAAATTTTCCCGCAATAAATCCCAATGCAAGCGTGGCAGCAATAGAAAAAATCGTGAACGTAATCCCCGTCTTCCCGGCCTCCAACACTTTGCCGAGATCGATCCCGAATCCCAACCCTACCACAGAACATTGCAATAAAATTTTCGTCGCCCGGTGGTTTTGCGAAGCGAATGGATGACCCACCGTCAACGCAATCGCCAACCCGACCGCGAGGGCGATCGGCGGCGAACTTAATGGGGTAGCGCAAAACAACAGCGCTATCAGAAAAACAATTAACTGGAAGGTTTTTGAGGGCATGATGTTTAGAAATGTACCATTCTCCCCCCACGTAATCAAATACAAACGCGCTTTTCTCCCCCTCTCTCCTGAGAGAGGGGGCAGGGGGTGAGTTGCTTGTGCCGTTCTCTCCGCAGGTCTTAGATCCCGATCCGCAGATCGGGGAGGTGAGTTACTTGTGAAGTCGCGAGCCGTCAATCGGCAATTGGCAATCGCCAATCGGGAATCACTCTACCTCTGTCAATTTCGGCAGCGAAAAATAAAATGTCGCGCCCTGCCCGCGCGGACTTTCTGCCCATACTCTCCCGCCGTGGCGCTGCACAATGCGTTGCACAATCGCCAACCCGATCCCTGTGCCGCCGAACTCCTCCTCGGTATGCAGCCGTTGAAAAACGCCGAACAATTTCCCGGCATACCTGTCATCGAACCCAACTCCGTTATCCCGCACATAATAAATAGTATCCCGGCGGTCGTCGCGGAAACCGATCTCCACCCGTGGACCCGCAGCCTTGGCAGAAAATTTGATCGCATTGGAAAGCAGGTTCGTCATCACCTGCCGCAGCATTGCCCCGTCGCCGTGGATCTTTGGCAGACTTCCCACAACAAACGCCGGAGCGCTTGCCGATTCCGAAGTCCCGATCTCGTTGATGACCGATCGCGTCAGCATTGTCATGTCGATCTCGTCACGCTCAAACTCTCGCCGCGCCAGCCGCGAGAACGACAGCAAATCGTTGATGAGCCGGCTCATCCGCGCAGTGTTGTCTTTGATCACGAGCAGGAGCCTCCGCCCCTCGTCATCGATCCGCTCGCCGTAGTCCTCGCGAAGGATGCCGGCAAATCCGTTGATCGCCCGAAGCGGCGCCTGCAAATCGTGCGAGACCGAATAGCTGAACGCCTCAAGCTCCTTGTTCGTCGAAGTCAGCTGCTCCGTCCGTTCAAGCACTCGCCGCTCGAGCTCGATGTTGAGCTTCCGGATTTCCTCCTCCGCGCCTTTTTGCTCGAACAACACCGTCGCAAGGATAAGCGCCGTTATCCCGATCGTTCCCATATACCCTTGCAGAAGCAGCAAGGCAATGTTGCGGTCCGGAAACGCAAACGGCCCCAGCCCGTTGATCGTATAAAAAATGGCGATGCCCGAGGTAATAAGCGCCACGGTAATCGCGCCGTGATGGCCGAACCGAAAGGTCGCCCACAACAGCAGCGGCGTACCGAGGAAAACAATCTGATAATGTTGCGTGCCGGGAACGAGGAATCCGCCAAACTCCACGTTCATCGCAACAATCGATACGCCCAGAATAATCGCAGCTTCGATGATGCGGCGCGGGGGGAGGTTGGGAAACGGCAGCATGCTCCAAATGAGAATAAACGGCGCAACCAAGAGTGCGCTGACAAAATCCCCCAGCCACCAGGTCAACCACACCGGCCCGTAGTTTCCTCCTTTGACGAATCCGTTCAACGCCAGTACCGTCACACCGCTTGTGGCGCTGATCGCAGTCGCCACTACGCCGGCGATGACGATGTACAGGAAAATATTCTTCACCCGCAGGAAGATCTGGGTGCCGCCCGCGTACCGGTTAACAAGATATCCCGCCGCCACCGCCTCCAAGGTATTGCCGCTCGCTATCCACAGCGAGGTAATGATGTTTCCCGCTGTCGTAAAGTTCACCAGAAACGCGCCGATAAAAATCGGAATCCACACTCGGTATCCCGCAAGCAAAACCGCCGCAATCGCGATTCCGGTCGGCGCCCACACGCTCGTCGCGCTGGCATTTAGGAACGCAAGCTTTAGGCCGTACTTCCCCGCCACCACATAGACGGCGAGAAGCGCTACCGATAGCGCAACATCCCGCGCAACTTTCTTTGCCCGGCTGTTCACGAATTTATATGTATTGGAAGCGCAGATTCAGGGGGGTGCATGCTGTCACTGGGTACAACGGCTCTTCCCAAAACTTACAGAAAGCGGAGGAATAAGTCAAGATGAGGGGCTCTCCGGGCATTGGCGTTACTTTGGGCATCCCCTTCTCAATCTCGGAGGGGGTTGCACTTCCGCCCCGCCTCGCAGAGCGTATTCGACGGCCTTTGAACTTCGACTGAACGCTTACCGGAGTGGGTGGAGCGGAACATCTAAAATCCAATCTCCCCCTCTCTCTTGAGAGAGGGGGTCGGGGGGTGAGTTGCTCTCAATCTGGGAGGCGGTTCACCTCCCGACCTACCTTCACCACTTCTTAAAAACCACAAACACCGCAGCAATGACCAACGCGAAACCCACAAGATAATTCCAACGCAGGTCCTCCTTCAAATACACAACCGAGAAAATACTAAACACGATTAGAGTAAGAAC
>DATGFY010000504.1:0-2133 GCA_035308785.1 Bacteroidota bacterium
GCGTCTTTCCGGCGATCGTAAGGTTCCCCGTTGTGTTGATCTGCCATACGCCCGGTTGTTTCAGTGTATCGGGCGCGGCTGCGCAGTGCGTTAACACAAAAGAGATGACCGGGAAGTCAGCGCCCTTCAGCGCCTCCGCCATATTTTTTTTCAATCCATCGCTCGAGTTATTAAGCACTTTGACCGGGATCTCAACTTTGCCGCCGATGAAGACCGAATCAAGCATATTGTGTGCGAGACCCGAGGTATCGCTTTCGATCGTTCCGGTGAGCGAATCCGCACTGCATTCGTAGGAATGAAGAGTGGATGTGCCGTTCAGCGTCAGTGTGCTCCCGGGGGCAACAAGGAAATGGATTCGTTGCACCGGTGTTTGCGCGCACGCAAGAACTGCGCCAAGCAACAGTGCCAATGGGATTATCAATGTTCGAGTATTCATGGTTTTTTCTTTCTCAATGATTGGAGGTATTGGATTCAAATCGTTTCGACAGATTCGACGGCTTTTGAGTTCGCTTTATACGCTGCATTCGGTTTAACGGTGAGCACCGGCACGGATGAATATCGCACAACCTTCTCCGCGACGCTGCCTAACAAGATTTTGGCAAGACCGCTGCGCCCGTGAGTGGAAATGACGATCAGGTCGATTTGTTCCTCGTTTGAAAACTTCACAATTTCCTCGTACGGATTACCGCGTCGTACGATGCACGAAATACTCCGGCCCCGGGTGATTTTCTTGGAGAAAAAACGACTCATTTCATTTTTTGATTTCTGCTCGATGGCGCGGATGATTTCTTCCGCGTTTGCATCGATCATCCCGATTGCAAGCAGCGGTTCGTTATCCATGACATGCATTACGTACATCTCCGCTTTGAAGAATAACGCCAGCGATGATGCATATTCGATAGATGATAGCGAGAGATCCGAGAGGTCAGTCGGTACAAGTATTCGTTTGATCGGCATTGTTCGTTCGTCTGTCATACGTGAACAATATACACACTGCGGCGGGGGAAAAGAATGACGATGGTAAGGCTAGAACATGATTTTTATCATGTTCGAAGGCAGAGAAAAACATGGTAAAATCTCTGGAAAGGAGGGCTTTCGGGAACCTCGGACGAAACCACGCCTCCGCCCGTCAGTATAACTTAATCAAAGACATTGGCTGTTTTCACGAGTGCGCCGCGATTGAGTATTTTGATTTTTTTCTTGTCGAGATCGATGATTTCTTCCGCCTTCATTTCCGAAAGCAGGCGAATGACTGTTTCTGTCGCTGTACCGACGATATTCGCAAGGTCTTCGCGCGTCATCGCACCGCGGAGAGTCTTTCCGTCTTCTTCGAAACCGTAAAACTCTTCGAGCATTAATATCGTTTCCGCCATGCGTTCGCGGACGGGTTTGCGCGATAGGGAAAGCTCTCGTTCTTCCGCTTTGCCGAGCTCATGTCCCATCAACTGGATAACGCGAAGTGAAAATGCAGGATTATCTTTCAGAAGCCGAAAAAACGAATCGCGGGGAATGAAACAAATCGATGCGTCTTCAAGCACTTCTGCAGTGCCGGAGTAGGGCTCCTCGGTAAGGAGCGCCCGGTACCCGAGCACGTCGCCTTCTTTGGCAAGGCGGACAATCTGTACCTTCCCGAACTCATCCGTCTTGTAGAGCTTCACTTTGCCCCGGTTCATGCAGTACAATCCGGTGGGAGTATTACCTTCATAGAACAGCACTTGCCCCTTCTTGTGAAAATTGCATCCTTTGTGCATTGCCAACCCCTCCAGCTCTTCTTTCGTCAATTGATCGAATACAGACGCGAGGCGGGGCATGCACGTTTCACAAGATGGAATTTCGAAACCCGATTTCATATTCACTCTTTCGCTTGGAGCTTGTCGGCCTTATCGGCGATCTTTAACTGTTCGATAAGATCGTCCAACTTGCCGTCGATGATTTCGGAAAGATTGTAGAGGGTGAGCCCGATGCGGTGATCGGTAACGCGGTTTTGGGGGAAATTATACGTGCGAATTTTATCGCTGCGGTCGCCGCTCTTTACCATTAACCGGCGCGCCTCGGAGATGGAGGCGTTCTGCTCTTGCAACTTTGCTTCGTAGAGTTTTGCGCGGAGCATTTTCATCGCGCGCTCGCGGTTCT
>DATGFY010000505.1:0-5266 GCA_035308785.1 Bacteroidota bacterium
AACCCGGATGGGACGGGAAATCCGATTGGCGTGGATATATCCCCGTCGAATCCACTCCACGCCTCCTGAACCCTGAGTCTGGGTATATCATCTGCGCAAACCAGAAAATCGCCAGCGCTAATTTCCCGACCTTCCTCTCAGATTATTGGGAGCCGCCGTCACGATATCTGCGAATCCGGGAACTGCTCTCCTCTTCGGAGAAATTCTCCGAAAATGATTTCCGCCATATGCAGATGGACATCATTTCTCCGTACTCACGCGAAATGACAACGCAAATTCTGGCGGCCTATCCCGATTCATCCATCGAAAATGAAGACGTTCGAAACGCGCTCGAATATCTCCGAAATTGGGATTTCCGGGCAACACCAAGCGATATCGCCTCAACCATCTTTAACACGTTTTTCGTCAAATTACTGCATAATATCTACGAAGACGAGATGGGCCCCGACGTGTTTTCCGATTTTGTGTTTTTCTCCGCAATTCCGTATCGTGTAACTGAGAGCCTGATGGCGCGCGATTCCTCCGCTTGGTACGACGACATCCGCACCGGCGCAAACGAATCCAAACGCTCGATGATTCACAAATCACTCCTCGATGCCTTAGCAGACTTGAAGCAATCTTCCGGAAGCGAAATGAAATCGTGGCAATGGGGCAACCTGCATCAGATTACCTTCGCGCACCCGTTCGGAAAACGGAAGCCGCTCGATCGTATTTTCAACGTCGGTCCGTTCCCCCTCGGCGGAAGCGCTACCACCGTCAACAAGGCCGAGTTTCAATTGAGCGCTCCGTTCAGCGTCTATTCCGGTCCGTCGTTCCGCATGGTTGTTGATTTATCGAAGCCACAGCTTGCCTCCACGGTCATCCCGCTCGGTCAATCAGGACAAGCATTCAACGATCATTACGATGATCAAGTTGCCCTCTGGCGCAACGGCGGCTATCACCTCGTTTCAATAAGCAGAACCGATCTCGAGAAAATGAAATACGAACATTTGATTTTGAAACCGTGATGTTGGCGATCTTTTCGAAGCGGCTGCTCGAAAAGCTTGAGTCGACGGAACGAATCGTTGTCTTCACCGGCGCGGGCATCTCCGCCGAAAGCGGCGTACCGACCTTTCGCGGAGCGGAAGGCCTCTGGAACAAATTCAAACCCGAGGAGCTCGCGAACTTCGATGCCTTCCTCCAAAACCCGGAACTGGTGTGGGAATGGTACAAGTACCGCAAAACCGTAATGAAAACGGTCGAGCCCAACCCCGGCCATCGCGCAATCGCGGAAATGGAAAGGATCTTTCCATCGGCCATTGTCGTAACTCAAAACATCGATAATCTTCACCGCCGCGCCGGAAGTTCGCACGTATTCGAACTCCACGGCAATATCGATCGCAATTATTGCATCGATTGCGGTCAGCCGCATTCGAACGACGAGATTTTTGCGCAAGAAAGAGCGCCGCGTTGCTTGAAATGCGGCGGAATGGTCCGTCCCGATGTTGTCTGGTTCGGCGAGATGCTCCCCGTCGATGTATGGGAAGAAAGCGTTAAGGCTGTTGAATCTGCTGAAATATTCCTCTCGGTCGGGACATCGGGCGTCGTTTATCCCGCTGCCTCCTTGCCATCGATGGCACGCCGCGCAGGAGCATTTACCGTCGAAATAAATATCGAGCCGACTGATCTCAGCGGTTCATTTTCAGAATGTATCCCGGGCAAAGCCGGTGATATTTTGCCTCAATTGCTTCCACTCTGTCCTCAACGATCTCAATGAAATCAACCCCTATGATTACTCTAACGTCGAAGACGCCGCACCGTCATCAACTGGCAAAAGTCAAGATCGTCTGTACGCTCGGTCCCGCATGCAATACCTTGGAATCGCTGCGCGCGCTCATCGATGCCGGCATGGATGTTGCCCGCATCAATTTTTCTCACGGTACTCACGCTGAGCATCAGAAGACGCTTAAGACCTTGCGGGCCGCTGCGAAGGCCGAAGGCGAGCCGTTGACTGTTATTCAGGATCTCCAGGGTCCAAAAATCCGCGTTGGAGATTTCGCAACGCCTACGGTGAAGCTCATCGAAAACGCCTCGGTCACCATTACCACGTCCCCGCTCGTCGGCACCGCAGAGAAGTTTTCTACCACCTATGAGCATCTACCGAAAGACGTCAAAGTGGGCGACCGCATTTTGTTAGACGACGGCAAGCTGGAACTCAAGGTGGTAAGCGTTAAGAAAAAAGATGTGAACTGCATTGTCGTTATCGGCGGCCAGTTAAGCGCGCACAAAGGGATCAATCTTCCGGGCGTTAACGTCTCAGCCCCCTCGCTGACCGATAAAGACAAGGAAGACATGCTCTTCGCGTTCGAAAACGATGTCGACTACGTAGCTCTGTCATTCGTTCGGCGCGCGCACGATATCGCCATGCTTCGCGATTTTATCATCGAAAACGGCCCGCGCGGCCGAAAGATCCCCATCATCGCAAAGATCGAAAAGCCCGAAGCGATCTCCAATCTCGATGCAGTTCTCAACGAAGCCGACGCTGTGATGGTCGCCCGCGGCGATCTTGGCGTCGAAATGGCGACCGAAGACGTGCCGCTCCTGCAAAAGATGATCGTTCGGAAGTGCAACGAAGTCGGCAAGCCCGTCATTATTGCAACGCAAATGCTCGAAACAATGATCGATAGCCCCCGCCCCACGCGCGCAGAGGCAAGCGACGTCGCAAATGCAGTGTTCGATGGCGCCGATGCAGTAATGTTAAGCGGAGAAACGTCGGTGGGTAAGTATCCCATACAGGCTGTTGAGGTTATGCACCGCATCATTCGCAAGGCCGAGGATCACGTCGATACACGGCTGAATTTCGATCCCGATTGGATTCCTTCCACACATGAGTACGATCCGCTCACCCGCTCCGCATGCCTCCTCGCCGACTATGTGAAGGCAACGACCATCGTCGCATTGACGCATTCGGGTACGACTGCGGCACATGTGGCAAAATTCCGGCCTCCCGCTCATATCATCGCCGTAACCGATCGTGAAAAGATTATGCGGCGGCTCAATTTGGTCTGGGGCATCCGTGGGTTAATCGTGGAAAACCTCAAGAAAGATACCGACGTGGCATTTAAGATGATTCAGGAACAACTGCTTGCCGAAGGGTATGTTCAGAAAGGCGACGTGATCGTGATGATCGCCGGCATCCCGCTCTTCGAAGATCATCCGACGAATATGATTAAAGTAGATACAGTCTAACGGCTACTTCGTCAGCCCTAGTTTTACAAGCTTTGCGACTACCGCCGACTCCTTCTTCTTAAACTTCTCCGCCAGCTCTTCAGCAGAGCGGCCGGCGAGATATTCTAAGATCAGGTTTTCATTCTCCTCTTTTGTCCACCCATCTTCCGACCGTTGTCCCGGCTTTACGGTCTTAGAATTTGCTCTCGGCACTGCCGGCTCTTCCGGAGCAAGTGGCTCCCCTGCACCTGCAAGATGATTCTTGATCGCTTCGATAAACATCGCACCGTATCGCCTTAGCTTCGTATCACCCACGCCTTTGATTCCCCGCATTTGCTCCAACGTCTGTGGATACAACGTCGCCATTTCTTCTAATGAGGCATCGGAAAATACGATATACGGCGGTACGTTGTCGCCGTCGGCTATTGCCTTTCGCACAGCACGGAGTTCATCGAATAATTTCCTGTTGTGCCGCTCACCGGACGATTCCCGGAGTTCGGCAATGTCCTCCTCGCTCTCTTGGGTGAGCAAAATCCGTTCCTTTCCGCTCAACAGGTCGTAGCTGCGTCGGTTGAGCGCAAGGACAGGATATTCGCTCCCGACCACGTCGAGGTATCCCAGATGCACCAGTTCGCGGACGACGCCAAACCATTGCTTCCGCGTGAACTCCTCCCCAATCCCAAATGTCGATAGGCTGTTATGTCGATTCTGAACGATCTTTTGGGCCTTTGAGCCGAGCAGCACGTCGATCACATATTTCGCGCCGAACCGTTCCCCCACGCGCTTGACACACGAAAGCAGTTTCTGCGCAGCGATGGTGCCATCGAACTGTGCGCGCGGGTTAATGCAGTTATCGCAGTTCCCGCAATTCGAAGGAGCATACTCCTCGTCGAAATAGCGCAACAGGATTTTTCTGCGGCAGGTCGTCGCCTCGCAAAACTGCACCATCTCGCGCAGTTTCTTCCTCGCGTTTTCCCTGTCCTGCTCGTTGGTTTTTTGCGCGTTGAAATGCTCTATCTTCGCCAGATCAGAATAGCTGTAATACAAAAGGCACTCGCTGCCTATCCCGTCCCGGCCCGCCCTGCCGGTCTCCTGATAATAGCCCTCGATATTTTTCGGCATATCGTAATGAACCACAAAACGGATATTCAGCTTGTTGATCCCCATGCCGAACGCTATCGTCGCCACAATAATCAGCGTATCATCGCGCAAGAACGATTCTTGCGCCTCAGAACGCTCCTTGGTACTCAGTCCCGCATGGTACGGCATCGCCCGGAATTTCTCTCGCCGCAGCTTATCGGCGAGGCGCTCGACCGATTTTCTGCTCTGACAATAAATTATGCCGGCGTCTTTGCGATGGGCCGAGAGATATTCGATGAGGTTGTCGAAGGAATCTTCTTTCGCGATGACTTCATATAAAAGATTCTTCCTGTCGAAACTGGAGACATACATCCTCGGTTGTTTCAGATGAAGCTGAGCGCAGATATCTTTTTGAACGATTGGTTCTGCAGTCGCTGTTAGGGCAACAATAGGAATGCCGGGGAACTCCGTTCTCAGCATTCGCAACTGGCGGTATTCGGGCCGGAAATCGTGCCCCCACTCCGAAATGCAATGCGCTTCATCCACCGCAAACAATCCGATCTCCAGCGATTTCAAAAATGGCATGAAATGCGAAAGCAATACCCTCTCGGGTGAGACGTACAGAATGTTGATCTCTTTCCTCGCAAGCTTCGCTTGAATTTCACTCGCCTCCTTCGGCTTTAACGAGCTATTGATAAAAGCTGCCGATACTCCGTTGGCACGCAAGCTGTCAACCTGATCTTTCATAAGTGCAATGAGCGGCGAGATCACCACCACAAGTCCCGCGTCCATGACCGCCGGAAGCTGGTAGCAAAGAGATTTTCCCCCTCCGGTCGGCATCAGCACAAAAACATCGTGCCGGTGCAGCACATCGGTGATGATATCCTCCTGGAGCGGAAGAAACTCGCGGTAGCCGAAATATTTTTGAAGCGCTTGGTGAAGATTCATTATTTCGTCATTCTATCGTAATCGTTTCGCG
>DATGFY010000506.1:0-6722 GCA_035308785.1 Bacteroidota bacterium
ATTATATACCTCGTAATAATAATAAACAAACGGCAGACCCGGGCCGTACAGCATGCTTGCATTCGGAACTACTGCCAGTGTATTCTTATAGAAAATGGAAGTAGTATCCGAGGATTGGGCAACTGAACTCGCAAGTTCAATATCGCTGAACATTTCTTTGTCGCCGGCGAACGATGCTACGTGGAGCGGCATCGTAAATGTATCGATGCGCGTGCTATCCAATTGGTCCCATCCTCTCACCCGAAGCCGGTATTCTCCCGGCACAAGAGCGATTTGCTCGATCCCTACCAGCATCTGACCCGAAGCGAGTTTGGCAGTATCGGTGAAACTGAACGGAACAGAAATCGTCTTCGTCGAAAGCATCGAAGAATCCTTCCATACTTGCAGCCGAATGGAGGCGCCGCCGGTGTATGCTCCGCCCTGTTCAGTATGAGCGAGCATCGAGGTGCGAACGCTGTAATAGATCTCGATCATGCTGCGCGATTCATCGCCGTAAAATTTCCCGGCATCGAGATCAATATGGAAGTCGCCCTTCCCTGCCACCGGCGATTGACTGAACGTCGCAACGGGCAAGCATCCGATAAGGAATAGTAGAGAAGCGAAAATGGTTTTCATGCAAAGTTATTCTCCCATAATTTTTATAATAACGCGTTTACGGCGTCTGCCGTCGAATTCTGCGTAATAGACTTGTTGCCATGGACCCAGATCGAGCTTGCCGGCAGTTATCGGCACAATGACTTCATGATGCACAAGTAAACTCTTAAGATGAGCATCCCCGTTTGTTTCACCGGTTCGGTGATGTACATAGTTCCGTTTGAACGGAGCGAGCTGCTCAAGCCACGCGTCGATATCTTCAATCAAGCCGTCTTCCGCATCGTTGACATACACGCCCGCCGTAATATGCATCGCGGAAACTAAGACCATCCCATCCTGCACGCCGCTCCGCCCGACCAATTCTTCCACCTGCGGAGTAATATTGATATACTCCCGCTGCTTGCGCGTCTCGAACCAGAGATATTCCGTCAAATGTTTCATAGAGTTATTCCGGGCGCAGCCCGGATAAAAAAAAAGTCGGGCTCCACTGTTCAGGGAACCCGACTCAACTAAGGTGCAGGCCTAGCAGTCGAATCAAGGGGAGGCGACTTGATCACGACAGGGGGGGCCAGACCTACACCACACTCGTGTTTAACTCTTAAGCTGTTGCACCAATAATATAATAAATTTTCTTAACGCGCGCAAGCAATCTTGCCCTGCTGTTACATGCCCGTAATCGAGGCGGTGCAGCTAACGACGCCTTGATACGTGCCCGTGCTTGCAGTTGCCGGAATAATAACGGTGATACCGATGTTCAGGGTGATTGTGCCGCCTGCGTTGCCTGTAGAAAATGTGTTCGTAACATTCGGATTAAAATTTCCATTTGCGGCTGGTAAACCGTCCGCCGTTCCGTCGCGGTATCCGGAGGTTGAACTAAACACACACTGAAGCTGGCCCTCCTCGGCAACCGAAACTAACGTTGGAGGCAATTGAAAAGTGACCGTCACAGCGTTTGCGCCAATAACCGTGATCGTAAAAATCATCGGTGTACCCGTTTCGGAACCATTGATGATCGGGGTAATAATGTACGGTGATCCCGAAGGCGAGGGATGCTGGTTATCGGGGTTAAGAGTATAGGTTACGCCTTTAGAGAGGCCAGTCACTGAGCCGCCGGCAGACGCAATTCCAACGTCGCCAACAACGCCCATATCATAGAATCCGCCGTCAGTGGCAGTTGGTTGTGCAATCAAAGCGGTTGAACACAACACGATGCCGAGGCATCCAGCAGCAATTAAGCGCAAGAATTTCGCTCCATTCTCCTTCATGCGGTTCGCATAATGATATTCATGAATTCTACTCGTGTCCATCAACGGCTGTTTCAGTGTATGGAAATTTTCTCTCAAAATCAACTGATTTACTTCATCAAGAGCATTTTCTTGACGAAAACGCCGGTCTGTGATCCCGGTTGAACAGGATCGACCGTCAAATTATAAAAATAGACGCCCGAAGCGAGAGTCGATGCATCGAATCGCGCACTTTGGCGTCCCGTGCTGAGCAATGCCCTATCGAATAAGACTGCAACTTCTTGGCCAAGAACATTATAGACTCGCAGGCTGACTTCTGACTCAGCGGGCAACAAAAATGAAATCGTCGTTGTCGGATTAAACGGATTCGGATAATTCTGTATCTGTATGCTCCCCCTGGCATCCGCGCGGTCAATCGGGATAATCGGTGTCGGAGCAATTGGGCCCGAACCCGGGTGCGGATTCGGAATGAGGAACGGGAACGAGAAGAGGGCCAGCGTGGCATTCAGTTGAAGCGGCTTTGCCGAAAGAGTATCAATTGGCCCACTGTATGCACCAACAATCGCTTGCAATGTCGAATCGAACTGGCCATAATTCGCTCCGGAATCGTTTCGCCAGTATGTCAATGACGAATCGAGGAAAGGCGCGATGCTTCGTACGCTTCTCATATTAAAAATATCCGCGGGGTTGTTGGGATTATTATAAAGAAGATCGCCAAAACCCGGCTGCAATATTCCAAGATCGCTTGCGGCGAGATCGAGCTTCAGAGCAAGGAGATTGCCAACCAGCGCGTTATTGTACTTTGTCAATATCGGATTCGTCAACGCGCCGAGGAATTTCCTGGTCCCGATACTGTCGAATCCGCGCGAGGGGCCGGTTTGCGGGAGTGCCTTTCGTACGCCGCTCGTCGAAGAAAACATTTCCCATCCGTATTTCTTCAAGCTGTCTTTCCGGACAAACCCGATCGGAAGGCCGCCGGGAAACGCACTGCGGTGGAATAGCGTATCGCGAACGTTTCCGCCCGTCGGCTCGGAGGGATGAATCCTCGAGCGCAACGGCACGCTTGCTGCACTGAAATCATTTTGCGTCAACGTCCGGAAACATCCTCCGCCAATCTGCCCGTTCGATCCCACACGCTGAGCAAAAATATTTGCGTACCCGGTCGCGTTCTGCAAATCGGCCCAGGCGACAATCATCCCTTCTGCGCCGTCTCCGACCGCGTTGGGCATAATTTGATCCCCCGCCGATCGATAGACAAGCCGGCCGTTTTGAGGCCAGAGAGGCGGACCGGCGAAATACAAACGCTGCGCATAGATATCGTAATCCAAACTATCGCGTTTATCCTGCCATGCGACGAGGACGCTATTATTCTCGCGGTCGATAGAAGGGTTAATTTGGTAACCCTGCGCCGAACAGACTACTGCTCCGCCATTCGACCACAATAAATTACCGCTGAAGTCAACCCGCTGTGCATAAATATCGTAATCACTCCCCGATCGGTTATCCTGCCAAACAGCGACAAATCCGCCATTGCCATCATCAACGACGTGATGATTGAGCTGAAATCCTCCCGAAAAACATATACTGATTCCATTCGATGCCCATAGCGCATTGCCGTTTTCATCCAGACGCTGTGCATACACGTGATCGATGCCGGACGAACGCTGATCATCCCAAGAGACGATCGCGCCAAACGAACCATCGGAGATGACCTGAGAATTGGCCTGGCTTCGCGGCCCCGCCCCTACAACCACACCCGAGGTGCTCCAAGCAACCGCGCCGTTCGATAGAATATGTTGAGCATAAATATCTGGGGCGTTAGCGGAATCGCGATAATCCGTCCACGAAACAATTGCCCCGCCATTACCATCCGGGGCAATAGAAGGATCCACCTGGTTCGCTCCGCCGGTGCTTAGCCCTGAGCCGTTCGTCGGCCAAAGAGAATTCCCCCCCGCATCGAGATGCTGGCCATAGATGGTAAAGTTCCCGGAGCGCCGGTCTTGCCATACAACAATAATTCCGCCCAAACCATCGGAGATGAGCCGCGGATTGTATTGGTGGCCCGACGCGGTACACACCGGAATCCCGGCCGCGCCCCAGGCCATCTGCCCATCAAGAGAAACGTGCTGCGCATAAATATCGTAATCGATTCCCGTGCGGTTATCTTGCCACACCACGTACGCTCCGCCGGCGCCGTCATCGAGCACAGCGGGATAATATTGATAACCGGCCGAAGCGGAAAGCGGAATCCCGCCGGGCTGCCACAAGGCAGTCCCTGTCGCATCGAGTCGCTGAGTGTACAACTTATCAAGAACGCCGCCGCGACGATCTTGCCAGACCATCAACGCCCCGTTCCCCGGCTCATGAACGACGTGAACGTTCCATCGATCTCCCGTTCCCGTGGAAACGCCAAGCGCATGATCGTTCCGGCAATCCCAACCGGCATACGCGTACGCAGCCGAAGAGATCAGAAACAGGATTGCAACCAGTGAAATTCTATGTGGGATTAAACCGCTCATTCTATTATAAATTGAGACTCTAACAGTACTACTTTCAAAAAATATATGTATAAAATTACCTGCCCTTCCGCAACAGAATATAAGAGAATTTTCGTTCGTTTTCCACTAATTTGGTCAGAATAATTCCGGAGGATTGTTGAAATTATCGCCGAAAACCGCCGAATTTCAGCATCATTTTGTTTTCTTCTACTCCTCCCTATTTACCATCCCTGCTGTAAACACGATTAAGCAATTCTATCTGTTATTGCGGCCCTCAAGCACTGCCCCGCTCTCCGGAAGGCGGTACGGCAAAAGTATCATTTTCCCTGCGGAGGATGTCTTTATCCAATACCCGCGCCCCGGCGTGAAGATGCTATCGGGCTTGTAACCCGATGAATACCAATATAATGGCGATTCAATGATCGAAGGCGGAATCGTCATGAGATCCGATAGGCGCTCGGCTGATCCGATGGTTCCAATCATATTCCATCCTGCAGCGACGGAGATTGTATCAACCGCCAACTTGCATCCCGCGGTGTTCGCCCGAGGCGACTTTATCCAATACCCGATGCCATATTGGAGCGTATCTTGCGAGGCGTACGTTGAACCGCTTGTGAACGCATACGCCTTTGTCGTTGCCGATGGAAAAAGCGCGGAAACAGAGCGATCATTGACGTTCACCGGAAGCGAAATCATATTCCACCCCGCCTGCGTTGAGAGCGCAAAGGTACCCGCAAGACATTCAAGGATCGAAAAGTTCCCCGCGCTGGTTGATTGTGCTGACGTATCTGTGAGTGCTCGCAAGCGAAGCACTGCCTTAGTTGCATTAGTATCGGGTACGTTCCACACCATCGATTCTTGCGAACTTCGTACTGTGTCGAACGTCTGCCATGTCCTTCCGCTATCGAGTGAGTACTGCGCTTCGGCCCATCCGGGAATCTGCGCCATCCATGTTAATGGATATGGCGCAGCTGCTGCAAGAGTATCAAGTGCCGCAGGAGAATGGATCGCAAACGCAGTATCGTACAATGTGAAGACCGAATCACTCCGGCCAAAGTACGAAGGAATTCCTCGATCCTCGACGCGGATAAGGCACATCTCCGAAACAACCGATAGCGTTGACCACGGAACTTCCTGCGCGCTCCCCGCAACCGAGGGAACTGCAACCGCCCAGGTTGCTCCGCTGTCCGATGAAAACTCAATCCGTACCGTATCGACGTGCGGGCTCGTCCATTGAATTGTGTGGAAAGAACTATTCTTCCATAGCTCTCCCCCGCGCGGACTCGTCACCGATAGAGTCTCCGGGTATTGCAATTTGTACAATCCATCCGATTGCAACGCGATCACCGTCGCTGTATCTGTCACCATCAAACCATAGTTGAACGAGTTGATCGAGTCGGTCGGCGCGCTCGCAGCTGAGTACCCTTGCCAGGTCGAACCGCTATCGCGTGAAACAAACGGCCCGTACGGTTCGCCGCCATATGCGCCAAAATACACATACCCGCGCGCAACAGGAGAACAGGCGATCCACCAACCGTTGCCATAACCAATCGGGGTATTCAGGTCGCTCCATGTTTCTCCGCCGTCAGTGCTCTTGACAATCCCTCCCCCGCCGCCGTATTTCGAAGCATACATCGATCTCGGATTGAACGGGTCGATGCAGATACATGGAATTTCACCGCGCGTCGAATAGACGTTCCGCCAGTTCGATCCGCCGTCGGTGCTTTTCCAGATCCCGGATGTGTTGTCGCCGATGAA
The DNA here is from genome assembly GCA_035308785.1 of Bacteroidota bacterium. Classification (GTDB taxonomy): domain Bacteria; phylum Bacteroidota; class Ignavibacteria; order UBA10030; family SZUA-254; genus DATGFY01. The sequence goes on from DATGFY010000506.1 coordinate 6,095, forward strand.
AAGGATATTTACGCTGTCCGGACGCACTTCCGCATCGCACCATGTATTAAACAATCCGGGTACGGTGCGAATCGTATCCCACGACGATCCGAAATCCGTGCTGCGGAATAGCGTGTCGTTGCTCATCGTGAACACGGTATCGGGGTGTTCCTTTTTGAATTCCACCGGCTTGCCGAAATAATTGTAGGTTCCGTACCATGTCGGGACCCACGTAATTCCCGCGTCAGTCGATTTCATGATCCTGTCTGCTTGCGGAGTTACTTCCATGCCGATGAGCGCGGTTGCAGTATCCCTCGGATCGATGAACAACGCTTTAATGATTCCCGGAACAGATACCGTATTGCCGTACTTCTGCCATGTGTACCCGCCATCTCCGCTCCTGTAGATGACGTTATGCCCGGTGGCGGCGTAGAGAATGGATCGGTTTAGCGGATTGACAGCAAGAGGGTTTCCTAGCGCCTGATCGGTGCCGATCTTTTTCACCCAAACCTGACCCAAGGCGGGATCGGAAAGCGTAAGAAAACCAATCAAGAATATACACACTAAAGAGACGAAACGGCCGGTACACAGAAATGCCATCGGGGAAAAATGTCGGCGATGCGCTGGGGAAATTCTTTGGAGAGGGTTG
>DATGFY010000507.1:0-2863 GCA_035308785.1 Bacteroidota bacterium
GGGCTCCACGGTGGCAGATTCCGTGTCAGAACGGTTTAACACCTTCAATCATTATTTTTCGGTCAAACAAAACATCACAACATACGATAGTCTCTTGCACCCGGGAATGTATAAGCGCGTCTATGCCGATTCGACCGATTCGCTGCGTTGGGCGAGAGCAGACAGTCTCAAGGCAGCCCAAGATAGTGCAGCACTTCTTGCATCGAATCTTCAGAGTGGAGGTGTGCTATCGGATAGCAGCCATCCCGGGCATCGTAATCCTAACGACACAGTGAACCATGCGCCGTCGTCAGTTGTCTCTCGTGACACCATTCCGGGTCAATCTAATGCCTTAGACACCACTGCACAGAATAAGTTCAAACCGCCCGATGTCTCTAACTCCGAAGTTTCCCGGCTCATTCCGCCCAACGAGCGGTCCGGCGGGAAAGGGGCTCTCCTTGGTGATGAAGATATTGGGCGCGCCCGCAATTTACGATTGGCCAAACTGGGCGATACATCTAAAGCGGGAAGAGACACAACCAAGCAGGGTAAGTCCGTTCGCAAGAATACCGTTCTCACGCCTGATACGCTTCGGTATCTGATTGTGAAGTCGAAATTCGAGCTTGCCGGTGTTTTTTTCCTTGAGATGAAAATGCTCGACTCCGCAGAAGCGACGTATCAGGGGGTGATCGACGATTCTACGCAAACTCCGTTTATACCCGGAGCGTACTATGCGATTGGAGAAATTCATCGTGCGCAACGCGATACCGTGTTCGCCGATTCCCTCGATCGGATGATCGTCGAGAAATATCCAAAAACCGAATACGCCAGGAGCATCCGTAAAACGAGAGGTGAGATCGTGGCTGACGAAAAGAATATGGCTGCCGAAAAATACGCCGATGCCATGAAACTCCTTGATGAGACAAAAACGATGGAAGCAATCGCCTTATTGGATTCCGTTGTCCAGAATTACGACAGCTCATCGTTCGCGCCGAAAGCCGAATACACTATCGGTTGGATCTACGAAAACGTGCTGGTGCAAAACGATAGCGCCGAAGCACATTATAAAATTTTGATCAAAGACTATCCCACTTCGATCTACGCATTGGAGGCTAATCCCAAGGTTGCTGTAAAAGAAGATCCCAAAACCCTGAGTCAGTACGTTAAAGTCAAAGAAATCGCCCTGGTGCAAAAGACCTCCCGCGCCAAGAGCGGCAAGTCGTCATCGAAATCAAAAGCCTCGGCGAATAAAGCCGAATCTCTGGGAATTCAAACCCACGGTAAAGACCGCGATGCAAACCTCGATCCCGATGAGGACGATGACGATGCCACATCTTCTGATGAGAATACCAATACTAATTAAGAGCTAACAGGTTAGCCCGCGCCCTCTATGGTTCACACCTCGTGCCGGATACTGGACTGCGTCCCGGTCGGCCCCAATATTTTCGTGCTTGGAATAGATGCTCCGGAAATCGCTCGCGCGGTTCTCCCCGGTCAGTTTATTAATATCCGTGTTCACGAATTTTATCAACCGCTTTTGCGCCGACCGTTCAGCGTCTATCACGTTAATGGCGACCGAATTGAAATTATCTTTAACGTTGTCGGGATGGGAACGCGCGTCCTGATGGGACGCAAACATGGCGATTCGCTTGACATCATCGGGCCGCTGGGCTGTCCCTTCGATACAAACGGCAATTTCGAAACGGCAATTCTCGTGGGCGGAGGACTCGGAGTTGCGCCGCTTCCCATGCTTACGAAAATGCTGAATGGCAAGAAAAAGATCGCCACTCTCCTCGGTTCGCGGTCCAAGGATCAGAATATCACGTCTCATCTGCAGAATATCGAATGCGCTACCGATGACGGTTCGGCGGGATTCCACGGCACAGTGGTAGACCTTCTTCGTAACAAGCTCGAAAAGAAACTTCAGCCAAAACCAAAAATATTCGGCTGCGGCCCTAATCCGATGCTGCGGGCGCTGAGCGAGCTTGCTGCAGAGTTTTCCGTCCCGTGCGAAGTATCTCTCGAAAGTGCAATGGCATGCGGTATTGGAATTTGCCAGGGCTGTCCCATTGAACGATCACACGACGAAATATCTCATAAGAAATACGGCCTCATCTGCAAAGAGGGGCCGGTGTTCGATTCATCCACAATACAGCTTCCGTAAATGCCAGGCGGCAAATGATAGACACGAAAATTAAAATAGGTTCGCTGACGTTCAATAATCCTGTTCTGGCGGCCTCAGGCACGTTTGGGTACGGCGATGATTGTCTCGATCTGGTCGATGTCAATAAGCTCGGTGGTATTGTAACCAAATCCCTTTCGCTGAAACCCCGCGACGGGAATCCGCCTGTCCGCATCGTCGAGACCGCTGCCGGAATGTTAAATTCCATCGGTCTGGCGAATATCGGCGTGAAAAAATTCCTTGAGGAAAAAATTCCGTTCTTGAAAACCCTCACAACAACCGTTATCGCGAACATCGCAGCAAGCTCGATCGATGAATATTGCGAGGTGTTGACATTGCTTGAGAGTGCGGGGTGCATTGCCGGTTATGAGATTAATGTTTCTTGCCCGAATGTGAAAGAGGGGGGCTTAAGCTTTGGAACAGATCTCGGGAAGACCGCAGAAATCACGAAACGCCTGCGCGCGTTGACGAAAAAACCTCTCATCATCAAACTGACACCTAATGTCACGCGCATCGCCGATTTTGCAAAAGCGGTGCAGGCAGAGGGAGCGGACGCAGTTTCCGCAGTCAATACCTACGTCGGCATGGCGATAGATATTTGGAAACGGAAGCCAAAAATTTCAACCGTCACCGGAGGACTCTCAGGCCCGGCGATCAAACCGATAGCCCTTGCCAAAGTGTATGAAATTGCTCAGGCCACAA
>DATGFY010000508.1:0-4344 GCA_035308785.1 Bacteroidota bacterium
AGACCTGATGAGCTTTGGCACCCCATTCTTTTTCCAGCGCGGCGCATCGGGCATGTAATGCAGCATATGTTTGTGGCTTCTGGAAATCTCCCTGCTGGTAGTGGATATGCCGGGCGAACTGATTCCATGCGGCGGCCTTTGCTTTGCCAAATCGGGAGAATTGATTTACCCCATCGTGCAGCCGGCGACGCAGACTTTCATCGCTGTAATGGGTCCGGTCAATCGCAATGATCTTGAACCGATCAGGCAGACTGCGGTCCTGTGAAAGATCAAATAAGGCAGGAACCAATTTACGCCATGCCAAATCTCCTGCACCGCCAAAGATGGCGAACACTGTAGGTTCAAGTTGGTCTTTCGATTTCATGCTTTTCGATTCCTCTATAAATCGTTGCGAATATTCTTGTGAATAATGACTCCTTAAGATAACCGCTCTAGCGGAAGCTTAGATGCAGCTTTCGCATCTAGCATCCACTTGACCGTTCCCGTCTCCGGGGATACCATCGTTGCCGGCATATCTTCGGTTGCATGTGTATTTGCAAATATCTTGCCGACGATTGCGGCCTTTTCTTCACCTGCGACGAGGAACAGCGCTGCTTGCGAACGATTAATGACCGGCAACGTAAGTGTCACCCGCCAACTGTTCAAGTTCGGTACAAAGACCGCCCCTGCTGTGCGTTCGTGTTCATGAAGAACTTCGGAACCGGGAAAGAGCGATGCGGTGTGCCCATCCGCTCCAACTCCCAGGACGATCAGATCGCACCGGCCGTTAAAAATTGAAAACAAGGGTTTTAATTCCCGTTCGTATTCACTCGCGGCAATTTCAGGATTCAGTTCACCCTTTATGCGGTGGACGTTTGAAGGCGGGATTGAGGCCGGCTCGATGAGTTCGTGCTGCACCATCTTATAGTTGCTTGCGGGATCATCGGGAGGCACCATCCGCTCATCAACAAAGATGAGATGGAGACGGGTTACATCTACAGATTGAGCTACAAGCAATTTCCCCAAATGGCGATAGACCTCCCGTGGAGTATTTCCGCCCGAAAGCCCAAGGAGACATTTATTCCGATCCCGAAGAGCCTCGGTTATACTTGAGAGGATCGTCTCCGCCGCTGCAGTCTCAAATTCCCCCAAGGTGGGCAAGATTTCAACGCGGGGTTGTTGCGAAGTCGTATTCACTCCTTATTCCATTCCGTGTGGAAGCTGCCTTGTTCATCTATGCGTTCATACGTGTGTGCACCGAAAAAGTCCCGCTGGGCCTGGATGAGATTCGCGGGCAACCGCGCGCTTCGGTAGGCATCAAAATAACCCAATGATACCATGAGTCCGGGAGTTGGCACGCCCAATTCACCTGCCCTACAAACAATTTTGCGTATATCTTCCTGTTGATTTTTGATCTTCAAAGAGATATTTGGGGCGAGGAGCAAGTTCGGCAGATCGGGTTGAGAATGAAAAGCTGTGTGGATGTCATCCAGCAGCGCGGCACGGATGATACAGCCCCCCCGCCAAAGTTTCGCCACCGCCGCGGAATCGAGATGGTATCCGTATTTTTCCGATGCCGCTTTGAAGAGTGCGAAACCCTGCGCGTAGGTCAAAGTCATTGCCGCTCCTAAGGTATTGCCCAGTTGAGTGAGGAAGGTATTCCGATCTCCGGTGAATCGTGGTTCTGTTCGCCGGTAAATCGCACTGGCTTCTCCCCGTTCTTTCGAGAACACCGACAAATCTCGCATCGCAACGGCGAGGTCGATCGTCGGAATCGGCACCTGGAGTTCCATGGCGCTTTGCGACGTCCACATGCCTGTGCCTTTTTGTCTGGCAACATCGAGAATTTCATCGATCAAACGCTTGCCGGTCTTCCCGTCCGGCTTGGCAAGAATGCTGCTTGTGATTTCGACGAGATAACTGTTGAGATCTCCTTTGTTCCAGGAAGTGTAGATGTCAGCCATCTCATCGTTGTTCAGGCCAGGGCCTCGCTTCATCAGGTCGTACGATTCTGAAATAAGCTGCATGACACCGTATTCGATCCCGTTGTGAACCATCTTCACAAAATGTCCGGACGATCCCGGGCCCAGCCACTGCACGCATGGCTCCTCGTTTACCTTCGCAGCAATGGCTTCAAAGATAAGGCGAACACGTTCGTAAGCATCCTTGGCGCCGCCGGGCATGATGCTTGGTCCGCGACGCGCACCCTCTTCTCCGCCTGAGATTCCAACCCCCAGGAATTGGATTCCTTTCGCTGCCAGATTGCGCATACGAATATCAGTATCTTTGAAATACGAGTTGCCCCCATCAATGATGAGATCGCCTTTTTCCAGATGCGGCAGCAAATCGCTAATAACCGAATCCACCGCCGGTCCGGCAGGCACCAGCATCATGATTGCACGCGGCGAGCGAAGCATGGCAATAAAATCCGCGATGTTTTCCGCTCCGGAAATATTCTGCCCGGCAGTCTCCTTCCGCAATTCCTCAACTTTTGCCCGGTCGGTATCATACCCGGCGCCCGAGAAGCCATGGTCGGCAATGTTCATCAACAAATTACGCCCCATGACACCCAAACCGATCATGCCGATTTCGTGCTGCTGTTGCGATTGCATATTTTTCATTGTATTTGCTCCAAAGAGATTGTCATTGCCATAAGATTCTTTCCTTTTCCAGAGGGATCGCAACGCCATCAAAATGCGCTATTAAACGAGCCGTATTGCTAATAATACCTCTATCATATTAATGTATCGAATTATGCAATAAAATTGAATCCATCTTTGGATTGAGAAAGGAAGGAGTTATAGAATGGAATAGGAAGGGAAATGAGGACGAAAGTGGGATGACGAATTGCTTGGCGGTCGCAATATGAGATAATTCGGCTGAATCCTGTCTCTCCTCCCAAGCAACAGGCGCCGGTCTCCTGGCCCTTGCGAAGACTGCGGAAATGTATCATTGCGCAGTTTCAGGTACAGATATTCTATATCGCATTAGTCCGTTCTAAGTAATGGCGAGGGACTCAGTTTCCCTCCAAGTTACAAAAACTTACCCCCTTGTTTGTTGTTTGTCTGATCGTTACATTAGTAGTGGTTTTTTCAATTAACCCTCAAAAATCGGCATTCGCAGGGGAATTTCAGCCGGTGAGGTTTCGGCCCATCGCTTCTGAAACCCGGACAATCTTCCTTTAATAACAACCTGAAGCCGTGTTTTGCCGGAACTGTTTTAGGCCGTGTCCGCCGAAGTTAGCACATACTTGCTTTTTGCGCAGTCACGACGTTACTTTCATTCCCGGCGAGTACTTCCTCTTGAACATCATCCTATTATGGTGAACAGAACATGAATGCCGAATGGCATCAACATAATGTCATGCCGAAGAAGGCGAAAATTGACCAACAAATCGCCTGGCACATTCAACATGCCCGGCACTGTGCGTGCAGGCCTATCCCGGATAAGCTTATGGGCGAAATTGAGACCCGGCTCACTCCCAAACAGTTTCAGCGTTTGCGAGATTTGTCGCATCGGCTGAAGTCCGAGTAACCGGTATAGGGGCATCAAGAAAACGCCCTTTGCCCCAACATACCTCCCCTATTAAAAAACAAAAACCCCGCACCTACTTGATGCGGGGTTTTTTAATAGTGGCGGCGTTTATCCAACGCCCTTCTTTTTCGCAGCTGCAGGCGCATACCCAATATCCATAAGCTTCGAATTGATCAGCAGCAACATCCGGTTGAAATCGCCGCGTTCGTGAACAAAATCCACTTCGTCGGAAGGGATCCTAAGAACGGGGCTGAGCTTGTAACGCGGAATCCAGTTGGCATAGTGATCGTTGAGCTGCTCAAGGTAGCTCCGTGGAATCGATTGTTCGAAGTCACGGCTGCGAAGCGAGATTTGCTTTACCAGCGTTTCAATTCGGGCATCGAGATACACGAGAAGATCCGGCGGCCGAAGATGCTCAAGCATTAAAGCGTACAACGCCATATAATTTTCGTAATCGCGAAGGTCCATTTTCCCGATAAGATGGAGATTCTTGGCGAAAATTTCCGCGTCCTCGTAAATCGACCGGTCCTGAATGACGCTTACAGTCCCTTCAATGATTTTCTTGTGTTCACCAAACCGTTTCGACAAAAAATAGACCTGGAGATTAAACGACCAGCGCTTCATATCGGCGTAAAAATCCGCCAGGTATGGATTGTTATCGACAAACTCGAACGATGCCTCCCACCCATAATACTCGCTTAACATTTTGGTGAGGGAAGATTTCCCCGATCCAATATTGCCCGCAACGACGACAAAGATTTTCTCTTTCATGCGTATGTGATATAGGAAATTTTTGAGAGATTAACAAAAAATCTTACTGGGATTCAATGT
>DATGFY010000509.1:0-6700 GCA_035308785.1 Bacteroidota bacterium
TGTTTCTTATCCAATCGACAAATCCTCCGGCGGATAACCTGATGGAGTTGTTGATTATGATCGACGCGGCGAAGCGATCATCGGCCAGGAAAGTCACCGCAGTCATTCCGTATTTCGGGTATGCGCGCCAAGACCGCAAAGATCAGCCGCGTGTTGCGATCACCGCGAAACTCGTTGCGAACCTGATCACCAAAGCCGGCGCGGACCGCATCATTGCAATGGATTTGCATGCGCCGCAGGTGCAAGGGTTTTTCGATATACCGGTCGATCATTTGTATTCGTCGGCGGTGTTCGTCCCCTACTTCCTGAAACGGAAGATCAAGAATTTAGCCGTCGTATCGCCCGATGTCGGCGGTATTAAGATGGCCAGGGCGTACGCAAAACGGCTCGACGCGGAGTTGATCTTAATAGATAAGCGCCGCCCCAAATCGAATCTGGCTGAAGTGATGAATATCATCGGCAAGGTGGATGGCAAGAACATCCTCATTGTGGATGACTTGATCGATACCGGCGGAACATTTTGCAGCGCGATCGAGGCGCTTAAAAAACAAGGCGCGCAAGATGTCTACGGCGCCTGCACCCACGCCCTGCTTTCGGGCTCATCGGTGGAAAAATTGAACAAGTCGGTGCTTTCGAAAATATATCTGACCGATACGATCGCACTCGGCCAAAAGTCAAAGAAATTAAAGAAGCTAGAACTGATCTCGGTTGCCGAAATTTTCGGCGAAGCGATCAAACGCGGATACAGTAATAAATCGATCAGCTCGTTATTCGATGTTGATAAAGGATAGGCTCCGGCCACCGTCACCCTGAACTTGTTTCAGGGTCTGAGAGTGAATAGATGCCGAAACAATCCGCCGCGGGCGGACGGCATGACGAATTTTGAATTTAATTAGAAAAGGATAATCGGCAATGCACGAAATAACTATTGAAGCGGAAGTTCGAAAAAACATCGGAAAACAGCTGAGCGGTCAGCGCCGCGACGGGCAAATCCCCGGCATCTTCTATGTCGCGGGCGAGGATACCATCCCCCTCCTTGTCGCCGAGAAAGCGTTGAAGCCGCTGATTTATACTTCCGATACGCATATCATCAATCTGAAGGTGAACGGTTCGACGAAGAACTGCATCCTCCGCGAGATCCAGTTCGATCCCGTAACCGAACGGCCGATCCATTTTGATTTTCTTGGTCTGCGCGACGATCGCGAGATCACGGTAGAAGTCCCGGTGGTCATCACCGGAGGCACCCCGGTCGGCGTCCGCGATGGCGGCATTCTGCAGAACTTCATGTATAAGATGAAGATTTCGTGCCTCCCGAAGAATATCCCTGAGCACGTCGAGGTGAATGCCGAGAATCTGAAGGTGAATCAATCGATTCACGTCAAAGACATTACGCTATTGAATGTGAAAATCGTCGAGAACGAGAACAGCGCCGTTGTTGGTGTTATCCCGCCGACGGTTGAGAAGGAGCCGGTTGCCGGAACAGCAACGGATGCGCCGGCCGAACCCGAGTTGGTTGCGACAAAGGGTAAGAAGCTTGAAGAAGACGGCGCAACTCCTGCCGCAGGCGGAGAGAAGAAAGCCGATGCCGGCAAGGGTGCAGCCGGAGATAAAGGCGCTGCAGGCGCAAAGCCCGCTGCCGCTGCGAAGCCCGAGAAGAAGTAACACTAAAGGGCGTCATTGCGAGACGACCTGTCCGACGAAGTCGGCAGGACAACGAAGCAATCCCCCGCCAGTGTGCGAGTTAGACCGAGATTGCTTCGTCACTTCGTTCCTCGCAATGACTAGCGACTATGCACCTGATCATCGGCCTGGGCAATCCGGGCAGCGAATACGAAAATACCCGGCATAATATCGGGTTCATGGTTCTCGATGAGTTTGCGAGAATGCATGCAGGAAAGTTTAGAGCGGGGAAAGGCGAGTTTTATGCCGCCCGTGCAGATATCGGCGAAGCAGAGATCGTTCTGACCAAGCCGACGACATACATGAATGATTCCGGCATCGCAGTTGCGCAGGCGATGGAATTGTTCGGAGTCGATCTGAACAGACTCCTTATCGTGTACGATGATTTTAATATCCCGCTCGGCACCTTGCGCATACGGCCCGGCGGCACTGATGGAGGCCATAACGGTTTAGCGTCGATCATCTATCAGTTGCAGACCGAAGAAATCGCGCGCCTCCGATGCGGAATCGGAACCGAAGCCATGCCGCGCGACCGTGTAGATTTTGTACTCTCGCCGTTCGAGCAGAACGAGCAAGAGAAAGTGTCTCAGATGATTGGTTCCGCCTGCAAGGCGATCTCGGCAATTGTTACCGGGGGAACAGCCGCAGCGATGAATACGTTTAACAATAGCAGCGAATGATGAATTGCTGAAAACATATTCAGCATTCATAAATCATCATTCAGCATTAGTTACATTAACCCCTGCTCCGGTCCAAGCCGAATAACAACGGCGGGTACATCCGGGGCTATTTCAAATATCCGAAGGGAACATATGGCAACACCTACGTTGTACAGTTACGAAACAACGGTTATCGTAAACGCGGCTCTTGAAGATCCGCAGATCGAAGCCGTCAATGCCCGCGTTCAGGAAGTCATCACCAAGAGCGGCGGCGCAATCACGGCGCTCAACCTCTGGGGCCGGAAACGCCTCCTCTACCCGATAAAGAAGAAAAACACCGGGTACTATCTTAATATAGAGTTCGACGCTCCCGGCGAAATTGTCAAGCAGCTCGAACATTCCTACCTGCTCGAAGAACAAATCATCCGGTTTCTCACGATCCGCCTCGATAAGAAAGCGCTGAAGGCGCGCGAGATTGCGCTGGCGCAACGCGCAGCGGTCCCGGCTGAACCGGTCGCGGAAGTTGCTCCCGTCGTCATCGAACCGAAACCTGTCGAAAAGATTGTCGCCGTCGGCGAAAAGCCCGTCGATAAGGTTCCGCTCTTCGACGAAGAAGCCTAAAACACCTCGACCCCCGCACCGTATCATCACCAGATCGAGGACGCCATGGCTGACTTAAAAATGCCTGAAGTGAACAGCGTAACTATCGCCGGCAACTTGACGAAAGACCCTATCTTCCGTCAAACGAACAACAGAACGCCGGTGGTAAACTTCTTCATCGCTTCGAACCGAAAGTATCGCGACGCCAATAACCAGTGGCAGGAAGATGTTTGCTACGTCGGCGTCGTTGCCTGGAACCGGCTTGCGGAAAGCTGTATGCACCGGCTCAAGAAAGGCAGCGCGGTTCTGGTCGATGGAGAGCTTCAGAGCCACAGCTTTAAGATGGAAGACGGAACGACGCGAAGCGTTGTTGAGATCAAAGCGCGAAGAATTCAATTCCTGAACAAGCGCGCCGTCGTTTCAGAACATCCCGAAGTTGCCACAAACCATGGCCATGAGGAAGAACCCGCGACGATTGAAGACGATGCGTTCGATAAGTTTCTTTCGCACGACGATGTTCATATGCTCTCCGAGCGCCACCAGACGCCGTGAGCAGCGAAACAACCACAACAGTTTATAATCTAAAAATCTAAGGAGAATCATGATCAAGCAAGATCCAGCGCTACGGAAAAAACGAAGCTGCCGTTTTTGCGGCAACAAAGATATTTATATCGACTATAAGGACGAGAAGCGATTGAGCCGGTTCATTTCTGAGCAAGGGAAGATCATCCCCAAGCGCATCACCGGCACGTGCGCGAAGCACCAGCGCCAGCTCGTCAAAGCAATCAAACGGGCGCGCCATCTTGCGCTGCTACCGTATGTTTCCGATACGATCCGATAATTGAACAAGGAACGATTATGAAAATCATTTTACGTCAAGATCACGATAAACTCGGCAAAGTTGGCGACGTCGTCAACGTGGCCGACGGCTATGCGCGGAACTATGTCCTCCCGAAGCGCATCGGCTATCAAGCCAGCGAAGGGACGCTCCGGATGCTTGAAGAAGAAAAGAAGCAGGCAGCCAACCGAGTGAAGAAGGAAGAGACGGGCGCGAAGAAACTTGCTGCCGAACTCGAGAAAATCTCCGTCACGCTCCCGATGAAAGTCGGCGAGGATGACAAGCTTTTCGGTTCGGTTACCTCGCAGATGATCGCCGATGCGATTAAAGAGAAAGGCTTCTCTATCGATAAGCGCGATATTCTGCTCGACGACACGATTAAGGCGCTCGGCATCTACACGGTAAAGATTCATCTCCATACCGGAGTAGAAGGCAGCGTAAAAGTCTGGGTTGTTCGCGAGTGAACCAATCAAGAAGCAGTCATTGCGAGCGAAGCAATTTCGGTAAGAGTTGCAAAGCCGACCGAGATTGCTTCGTCGCGGAGTTTACCCGCGAATGTTGTAGTCGGGGGCTCCTCGCAATGACTAAATATCTTCGGGGACGTTGATGGGCGGAGAAAACATCGGCTTATTGACAGCCTTTCTCTTTGGCTTGCTGTCATTTGTCTCTCCGTGCGTGCTCCCGATTGTCCCGGGCTACCTCTCGTTCATTTCCGGAGTGACGTTCGATGAAATGAACGATACGGCGAACGCAAAGAGCATCCGGAACCGGATACTTCTCAACTCCGTCTTCTTTATCCTGGGATTTTCCGCAGTGTTCATTGCGCTGGGGGCATCAGCAAGCGCTGTGGGGCAGTTCCTCCACGAGCGGTTGAACATCATCAGCAAGATCGCGGGAGTTCTGATCGTGGTGCTCGGCATTCACATGACAGGCCTGTTCAAGATACCATTCCTGAATTACGAAAAACGCCTTCACTCTTCCGCAAAACGGCTCGGCATCTTCGGTTCGTTCCTTGTCGGCCTTGCTTTTGCATTCGGTTGGACCCCGTGCATCGGTCCCATCCTCGCCGGTATTCTCACCATCGCTGCAGGCGAAGGAACAGTCGGCAAGGGCATCCTCTTATTGACATTTTATTCTGCGGGACTCGGGATTCCGTTTTTCCTCACCGGCATGAGCGTCTCCGCATTCTATAAAGTATTCGATCGCTTCAAACGGCATCTGCATAAATTTGAAATCGCCAGCGGAGCGCTCCTCATCTGCATCGGCATTCTAATTTTCACTAACTACCTGACCATTCTTTCGGGCTACCTTTCGAGATGGTTTCCATTCCTCAGCAATCTCGGATAGCTCATATTTTTTATTGGAATAAAAGACACCTATGGATAAAACTCTCAAAAATCTCGATGATGTAACCATTCGCTTTGCCGGCGATTCCGGCGATGGCATGCAGTTAACCGGTATGCAGTTCACCAGCACGACAGCCCAGATCGGCAACGATTTGAGCACGCTGCCCGATTTCCCCGCGGAAATCCGCGCCCCTGCCGGCACGTTGTTCGGCGTCAGCGGATTCCAAATACATTTCGGCTCGACCGAGATCAATACTCCCGGCGATGCCTGCGATGTCCTCATCGCGATGAACCCCGCGGCGCTTAAGGTCAATTTGCGCAGTCTCCGCGATGGCGGCATCATCATTGCCAACAAAGACGGCTTCAACGATAAGAATCTTAAGCTCGCAGGCTACGAGCATAATCCGCTTGAAGACGACTCCCTTGCCAAGTTTCAACTGCATTCCGTCCCGATCACGAAGCTGACTTCGAACGCCCTCGAGAGCATGAATCTCGGCACGAAAATCGTCGATCGATCGAAGAACTTCTTTGCGCTGGGTATGGTCTATTGGATGTTTACGCGTCCCATGGAGCCGACCATTAAGTGGATAATGGATAAATTTAAGAAGAGCCCGGAGATCATCGAAGCGAACACGCGCGTGCTGAAATCGGGTTTTGCATTCGGCGAAACGACCGAAATCTTCGCAGTTCGGTACGAAGTGAAGCCCGCTCCGCTTCTTCCCGGCAAATACCGCAGCATTACCGGCAACGAGGCTACCGCGTGGGGATTGATCGCGGCATCGGTAAAATCGGGCCTGGATCTGTTCCTTGGCAGCTACCCGATCACCCCTGCGAGCGATATCCTGCATGAGCTCTCGAAGCACAAGAACTTCCGCGTGAAGACATTCCAGGCGGAAGATGAAATTGCCGGCATTACCAGCGCCATCGGCGCGGCATACGGCGGCGCGCTTGGTCTTACCACCACGAGCGGACCCGGCATGGCGTTAAAATCCGAGGCGATGGGTCTTGCGGTAATGCTTGAACTGCCGCTGATCATCGTCGATGTGCAGCGCGGCGGACCGAGCACCGGTTTGCCAACGAAGACTGAACAGGCCGATCTTTTGCAGGCCGTGTACGGTCGTAACAGCGAAGCGCCAATTCCGGTTGTTTGCGCCAACTCACCCGCCGATTGCTTCTTCGCAGCATTTGAAGCGGCGCGCATTGCGGTCAAGTTTATGACGCCAGTTATCCTCATGACCGATGGTTATCTCGCTAACGGCGCTGAGCCATGGCTCATCCCGAAGGTCGATTCATTGCTCGACATCCCTGCGAAGTTCCGTACCGATCCGGAAGGATTTCAGCCATACTCGCGCGACGAAAAAACGCTATCGCGCCCGTGGGCAATTCCCGGCACACCCGGATTGGAACACCGCATTGGCGGTCTCGAGAAACAGCACATCACCGGCAACGTGAGCTACGATCCGGAAAATCATGAGTTCATGGTGAAGATGCGCCAGGCGAAGGTCGAACGCATCGCCGATGATATTCCTCTCGCCGAGGTCGAAGGCGACCAGAAGGGTGATCTTCTTGTTGTGGGC
>DATGFY010000510.1:0-5099 GCA_035308785.1 Bacteroidota bacterium
CCTTTGCCGCTGCATCGCCTTGCTCTGCCGCTGCGGCGATGAGCGCCGGCTCGATTTTGCCGAGATCGCCGTTCACGAGTTTGCGAAGTATCGAGTCCTTCTCATTCTTGATGCGGCCGCGTGCGCGCTCGGAAAGATACCGTTGGCCGATGTAACTTTCAATGCACCCTCTCCCGCCGCAATTGCAAATGGGTCCGTTATGATCAATCGATGTATGTCCAATTTCTCCCGCTCCGCCATGCGGACCGTGGAATATCTTGTGGTTATAAACAATGCCTCCGCCAACTCCGGTTCCCCAGATGACAAACAGAAAATCCTTGTGCTCTTTCCCCGCCCCAAAGGTGGCTTCGGCAAGCGCAGCGGAGTTTGCGTCATTTTCGACAACGACCGGCAGGGCGAAATGTTTCTTGAGCTCGGTGGCAAGCTTAACGTCTTCCCATCCGTAGAGATTCGGCGGGTGGCTCACCGAATCGCCGTCTTCGCTGACGATGCCAGGACAGCCGATGCCGATTCCGGCGCAATCCGCGCGGTTGCGCGATGCAAGCAATTGATCGATCACGGAACGAATAACGCCGATGACGACCGCCGGGCCTTCTTTGCCGCGCGCATCGACTTTGATGCGGTCGCTCATTGCGCCCGACCGTCCGACTATGCCGCCTTTGACGGTCGTGCCGCCGACATCGATGCCGATCGCAAACGTATTGTGAGAATTTATCGTTGCTTCTTTTTCCATAAATGGTTTAATCGTTCGCGGAGGGATTTTTCGAACCCTGCATCGGCCGGCTTGTAATACACTTTCTCTTTCAGATTATCGGGAAGATATTGCTGTTCGGAAAAATGTTCATCGTAGTCGTGGCTGTATTTGTATTCGGCGCCGTACCGGAGGTCTTTCAGTAATTTCGTTGGAGCATTGCGCAAATGGAGCGGAACTCCGAGGTTGGGGAGGTTCTTCACATCAGAGGCGGCTTCGGCAATTGCGCGCATCGAAGCGTTGCTCTTTGGCGCTGAAGCAAGATACACCGCCGTTTGCGACAGGATCAAGGCGGCTTCCGGCATGCCGATATAATCGATTGCCGTGAAACAGCTTGTCGCAAGCACCAGCGCGTTCGGATCGGCATTGCCGATATCTTCCGAAGCCAAAATCACCATGCGCCGGGCGATAAATTTCGGATCTTCGCCGCCATCGAGCATCCGCGCGAGCCAATAGACACTTGCGTCGGGGTCGCTGCCCCGCATGCTCTTGATAAACGCGGAGATGATATTATAGTGCTCTTCGCCCCCTTTGTCGTATTTTGCCGTGCGCGCCTGGAACGCCTCCTCAAGGGTCTCCTTCGCAATGACCTTTTCGCCCTTTGCGTTTGCAGATGCGAGACGCGCGGCAGTTTCAAGTCCGTTCAACAGCACGCGCGCATCACCGCCCGAAAGCAGCATCAACCGTTCGCGTTCTTCCGGGCCGAGAACGGTCGATTGTTTGCTCATTGCGTCGTCGGATGTGAGAGCGCGGTCGAGAATTTCATTCAACTCTCCTGCGCCCAAGGGTTCCAGCACATAGACCCTGCAGCGCGAAAGGAGCGGGGAGATCACTTCGAACGATGGGTTCTCCGTTGTTGCGCCGATGAGGATGATATCGCCGTCTTCGATCGAATGCAGCAGCGCGTCCTGTTGCGCTTTGTTGAAGCGGTGGATCTCATCGATAAACAGCAGCGTGCGTTTGCTTAAGTGCTTGCGGTTGGCCTCGCCTGCGGCGATCGCTTTGCGGACATCCTGCACGCCCGCGGCGACAGCGCTCAATTGGATAAAATCTGCCTGCGTATGCTGCGCGATGAGACGCGCGAGCGACGTCTTTCCGCAACCCGGCGGTCCCCAAAAGATCATCGAAGGCACCTGGTCTTTTTCGATCAGAAGCCGAAGGGCTTTCCCTTCGCCGAGAAGCTGTCGCTGGCCGACGAACTCGCCGAGGTTCTTCGGACGCATGCGCTCTGCAAGCGGCGTACCGCTGAGCGGGCGCTTGGGAGCCGCCGCGGGACTATTATTCTTGAAGAGATCCATGGTTACGATAAATAACCAATAATCAATTTGCAATAACCAAACAATATCTCAATGAGGAAATTCACAAGATGAAATGAGATGCGATCTCGGGTGGTCGAGGTCGGATATGCTTCGCGGGAAGAAGGGGTGATGGATGGTGCCGTGAGGTACGGAATTGCTACTTTTCTTTCTTGACTTTATACACAGTCTCGCCCTCTTTGATCATGCCGTAATTTTCGCGGGCGACTTTCTCGATCATCTTCGGGTCGGTATCGAGCGCTTTCGATTGCTCCTGGAGTTGCAACTGCTCTTTCTGCGCCTGAAGAATCTTGAATTCCATCTCGGACCGTTCTTTGCGGAGGTGCAGATGTTCCAGAACGCCCTTGTTGCCGAACAAAACGAACGCAAGCATAGGGAGGCCGGCGAGAAGGATAAGACGAACGCGGGTGCTCTTGAAAAACTTGCGCAGCCACGCAGGGAAAACGGTTTTTGGCTTGGCTTTCCGGTAATACTGGTCGTCCATTGCATCAATGTACGAGAAAATGAAGCGAAATCAAAGAGAAGAACCCGGAAAGCGGCAGAAGGTATGAGCGTAAGAAGGGGAGAAATGAGGAGAACCAGATGGGTTGAAGCATTGAACTGATTTAGAGTGGCAAATGCATCTCCTGCGCCACGTATTGCATCATCAACGCGTTGCACCAGATCGATACAGCCCAGACAGAAAGGACGATGAGCATCGCTTTGGCCTTCCCGAAATTGCAGAGGCGGGAGATGCCGTAGCCAAGGAAAGCCACATAAAAAAGTTGGACGAGGTTGAACGACCCAAGCAACGTGTGGAGCACAGCCGATCTGTGCGGGTCGATTATTGCCGTGAGGTTAAACGGAATCGTCTCGAAATGAGGAGAATCTGTTGCCAACGCATACACGGCGGCTCCGAATGATCCGAGCAAGGGGATCATTTCAGCCGCGATTTGGATCGCAAAGACCTGGCGAAAACGGATGATGCCTGCGGGTGCGAACGACTTGCATACATTGAAGAGCACAAGCGATATTGCGGCCCAGCCGATCAGCAGGCGGAACGGAAGAAATGCGCAGCGGACGGGCAGCTCGGCGCGCAACTGGTTCGCAACGACTTCCCGGTCGGTGGCGTTAGCGCCCGGCGGAAGATTCCACAGCGTCTGCTCGATGTTCTGCGAATAGGTGAAGATGGTAAGCAGAATATATCCGGCAGCCAGGGCGGCAAACATCCCAACCCAACGCGGACGGGCGATGACCCCATCGACAAAATTCCTAATCACAGGGTTCACAAGAACGAGAGGCGGCGTTCCGCGCCGGGATGCGAAACGCGGTCGAGAAACAGTTCTTCAAGCGAAGAATAGGTCTGGTTCGTCAGCGTGTGTTTCATCGACGTGCGGATATCGGCGGAGGCGCATTGGACGAGTAACTTGCCTTGATGAACAATGGCGATCTCACCGCAAAGTTTCTCGACAGTATCGAGGACGTGCGATGTGATGAAGACCGTTGTCCCGCGCGACGCCATAAGGGCAAGCGTTTCCTTTACTGCGATCGCTGCCAGCGCGTCGATCCCCTCGAGCGGTTCATCGAGGATGATGAGCGCCGGTTTATGGATGATCGCCGCGGCGAGAGATATCTTTTTCTTCATGCCCGTGGAATAATACTTGATCGGTTGATCGGGCTGCAAGTCGAAGAACTCGATCAGTTCGCCGGAACGGGAGGCAGTTTCGGCGGCGGAGAGATCGTACATTGCCCCGACGAATTTCAGATATTCCACGGCGTTCATCCAATCGAAATAGAGCGGCTCATCGAGCACAAAGCCGATGGAGCGTTTGAACTCAGAATCGCCATGATGAATGGCATTGCCGAATACCGAAACCGTGCCCGAATCCTGCGCCGAGATGCCGGCGAGAATCCGTATCGAACTTGTCTTCCCGGCGCCGTTCAATCCGATGAATCCGAAGACGACTCCCTTGGGGACGGAGAACGAGAGCCCATCGAGCGCGCGCACGCCGTTGTTGTGCGTCTTAACGACGCCGGTAAATTGTATCACGGGGTTCATTGGCGGTAATTCATGAAAGTAATTGTTCGCGGCCCAACCGGTTCACTGCTTTCGGGATCGATGTGAAATACCAAAAAGCGCCCGCCCCTGCAGAATAAACGATGCAGAGAAGAGGAAAATCTATAACATAGACGAACACGAGATAAGGAATCAGGGCGATTGCGAGCGATCCGCCCATCCATAACGTCTCCACGAAATCCCTCACACGCCAGCCCGATTGCGGCCGCGGATTATCGATCGAACGCAAATTGCCGACGTGCAATAATGGAAAAACCACCACAAGGAACGATAGGATGACCTCGGTAATTTCTCTTTTCGCCGATTCGACCGGTGAAAAGTAGAAGAGGAATGCGGACGATGCAGCGAGGCAGAAAAGGGTAATGGTAATGGCCGCGAGATTTTTGGCGAGCACAAGGATTTCACGGTCAATCGGATACACGGTCAGGATAAAGTACTCGTTGGGCGAGCGGAATAGGATGTTATCGAATTGCAGCTCCAGTCCGCAAACGATTGCCGCGATGATTACGGGATATTGCGGTCCGATGTGGGCGATCCAATTCATCATGAATGCCGCGAAGAGCAGCAACGGAACGAGATGAAGGGCTCTCGGGTGGCGGAAGAACTCTTTCATCTCTGTGGCGTATAACGTCAGCCCCTGCTTCATGCAGCCTTCCGTCCGAGATAAACAAAAACCGCAAGGAGGAGAACCAGCCGGCCTGATTGCGTAAGCGCAGCCGTTGCATCGCCGTTCCTTATGGCGTCGATCGCCGCGACGGCCCACCGGACAAACGGAATCGCGCCGGTGCCGAGATCGTTGTGAAAGAACACCGACGACGAGAACGCAATGAAATAGACCAGCAGAGCCCCGAGGAGGATTCCGGCAATCGATATCCGGCGGCGCAGAAATGCGAGACCGATAGCGATGCTCAGCGATGTTGCCATGAGCAATGCCATGATACCGGCGGCGCCTGCAATAACGGAGATCATTCCCCAA
>DATGFY010000511.1:0-6458 GCA_035308785.1 Bacteroidota bacterium
TCACGCCGGAGGCGGTCCAATATGATGAATCCCGGATCGCGAGCTTAGGATTGTTTAACCGCGTGAAGATATTGGCAACGCCGATAACGACGGGTAAAGCGGCTCTGGTTGTTTCGGTACGAGAACAGTGGTACGTCTATCCGTTCCCGATTTTAGGGATAAAATACCGCGATTGGAGCAATATCTATTACGGACTTGGCGTCACGCACGAAAATTTCCGCGGACGTGATGAAAAACTTTCTGCCATTGCCGTTCTGGGGTTTGAACCGTGGGGGTCTCTTCGGTACCGCAATCCATTTCTCGATGACAACGGCACTTACTCGCTTACCACGAGCATTTCCTATAATCGAATTAACAATAAAAGTTTGCGCGTACCGGTGCCGGATTCCGTCACTTTGCAAGAACGGCATTTTACGCCCTCGGTCGCCTTCGGCAGACGGTTCGATAATTTCAATACGGCGATGCTTTCGGCGGAGTATGATGTAATTGAAATGTCGCAGTACTATCCCGGTACGACGCTTTCGCCGACCGGGATCGACCGTTTTCCCGTTTTTATGGCCGGTTATACTTACGATACGCGCGACCTGATCGAATATCCACAAAACGGGGCGTATGTGCGTTTGACGATGACAACGTATGGGTTGCCATCCGATGAAGTTCACAATATCCGTTATGCGTTCGATCTGCGGAGGGACATTCCATTTTACCTTGGCGGAATGAAGCTCACCTGGGCGACGCGTATCTACGGGAATATCCTTCACGGAGGTCCCACGGCCAGCTACAATCGCGTGTTTTTCGGTTACGACGAGCGCATACGAGGGCATTTTGACGACATTGTCGAAGGTGAAGACCTTTCCGGGATCAGCTCTGAACTCCACCTGCCCCTCATCGATCCGATCTTCTTTACCGTGCCGTACCTTCCGCCGGAATTCAATTTGTGGAAGTTCGGAATGACGCTGGCGGTTTTCGGCGATGCCGGCGAAGCGTGGTTCCGCGGCGATCCGGTCGGGTGGAATCAAGCGCTTAAAGGGTACGGAGCGAGCTTGGATTTTCTGCTGATGTTCAATGCGGTGCTGCGGCTCGAGTATGGGCTGAACGAAGTTCGTAAAGGCCAGTTTATTTTCGAAGGGGGACTGGCGTTTTGATGGAAGCAACCCCCGATTATTTCTTTTGCCCGCCCCCCAATATCTCCGGTGATGAGATCGTGATCAATGGCGACGAGTTCGCTCACCTTGTTCATGTGATGCGCAAGAAGGCCGGCGACCATATCCGCACAGTGGATGGCGCAGGCGTTGCCTACGACGTGATTCTCGAAGATTTGAAAAAGCACACGGCGCATGGGCGGATCACGAGCAGGTATCCGAATCACCATGAACCGGCAATTGCGGTTACCCTTGCGGTCGGCGTGTTGAAGAACCCCTCGAGGTTCGATTTTCTTGTTGAAAAAGCGACAGAGCTTGGCGTTCGCGAGATCGTGCCGTTGAAAACTGCACGGGTCATTCCTCATCACGGGAAGACGGAGCGCTGGCAGAAGCTTGCTCTTGCGGCAATGAAGCAATGCTGCCGATCGTACTTGCCCGTCGTTCGTCCGGTGACCGACCTCGATGAATTTCTTTCCGGTTCGCGGCACGAAGTAAAACTGATTGCGCACGAAAAATATCAAGGTTATTACCAACCGCAACCAGCGGCGGGGAAGAAGTCAGCGGGTCTTCTCGTCGGGCCGGAAGGGGGATTTAGCGAAGAGGAGGTGGAACGGTGTATTGCAGGCGGATTTCAGGCGGTATCGCTTGGCGAGAGGCGGTTGAGGACTGAAACGGCAGCGGCGGTACTCACATTTCTTGCGATGGGAGGAAATTCAGATGAAAACAATTAAGCTCTGCGTCATTGCACTGCTCTGCTTTGCTGGGTGCAACCCAAATGACTCTTCAGGAGTTTCGACAGTAACTCATTTTGGCGATGTTTCTCTTGGCTACGGAGCAGATAGCATCGGTGTAAGGAAAGGGGATAGTATCTCAGTTCATCATCTTACTGCTGGAACGATGACATCCCTTACGAAAGGGTATACCTATACTCTCAGCCCGAGTATTCTCCCCGCCGTTCCGGCCAATTCTCCGTCATTGGTCACGCCGATCATCAATGGTCATGAGGCGGGATTCCCGATGGTGATGACGCTGGCAGTCGATAGCTTGAGCCCGGTTCTAGTCACCTTTCAACTTCCGTCGGTGGTCTCCGATTCAAGTGGAATTCACCAACTCGCATGTTCATTCTCCCCGGGTTCCCTGTTCAGGGATGGGTCGGCTGACGGAGATTCTGCCGCAAACGGGCTTTATAATCCAAATGTGTCGAACACATTTTTGGTGGGGACTCGCGGTGGCACGCTGACTTTATGTTTAGGAATTACCGTTGCCATCCCGGAAAATGTCTTTGCAACGAACTACCGCGGAACGGTCGCTTGTACTGTCTCGATCACAGGAATGTGAATCTCGAAATGAACTTGCGTCTATCTATTTATTGTTGTATTTATAGGTTCATGGTTTTTTCGCAGAAAATAGGGATTTTTGTCGCCGTTGCGTTGTTGCTTGCGGCAGCGCCGGTACGCACGCAAACGCGCGAGGCGGACATCAAGTACAAACTCGCTCAGAGTTACGAGCGCGGCGGCGATTACGAATCGGCCGTGAAGCTATTCGAAGAGGTGTATCAAAAGGATTCGAGCAATTATATTCTGTTCGAAGCGCTGCGCCGCAGTTACATGCAGTTGAAACGTTACCCCGATGCTATTGCTCTTGTGCAGCAAAAGTTGACAACGATGCCCAAGGATCTGAATCTGCTCGCGGAATTAGGCACGCTCTACAATCTGGATTCAAATCCCACGAAGGCCAACGAGTGTTGGGAAACAGCGATCACGTCTGCACCGAACAATGAGATGACCTACCGCATCGTGAGCAACGCGATGGTAGAAAGCCGCCTGTTCGAAGATGCAGAAAAAAATTATGAACGCGGAAGGACTGCGCTCGGCAAACCGACATTGTATGCATCCGACCTTGCTTATTTGTACGGCGTTACGCTGACCTACCCGCAAGCAACGAAAGAATATCTCAACCTTTTACAAGAAGAGCCCGGCCAGCTTGCAACAATTCAATCGCGCATGGCCGCCTATATCGGTAACACCGATGGGTTGGCAGCAGCAACGAAAGTCGTAGAGGAAGCGCAGAAAGCATCTTCAAGCAACCCCGAGCTTTTGCAATTACAGGCATGGCTCTATATGGAAGGAAAGCGCTTCGATGCCGCGTACGACGTGTACCGGAGGCTGGATAAGATCGAAAACGCGAACGGCATGGAAGTATATAATTTCGGGGAGCGCGCGCTGAGGGAAAAATCGTATGCCGCGGCGGCCCGGGCGTTCGCAGATGTGATTACAACCAATCCGGGTTTCAGCATGATGCCGCAGACGAAATTTGGCTACGCGCGGGCGATGGAAGATTCCACGGAAGACAAAGACACGCTGAAAATCTTCGGAGATCTCGATCCGTATATTACCAATGGGATGGCGTCGGATATTGAACGGAAACGGTTTGCCGGTGCAATTGCGGAATACCAGAAAGTCGCCGCCGATTACCCAAAAACCGATATCGCCGCGGGAGCATTGCTGCGAATCGCAACATTGAAATTCGAACGCGAATTCGATCTTGAGGGAGCGCGGACGGCCTTAGAAGAGATTTCGCTGAAATACATGACGTTTGGTTCTATCGCGCAGGAGGCGAGACTTATGCTCGGAGATGTGTATCTCTCCTCCGGTGATATTGAGAAAGCCAGCGCGACATTCGGCGGTCTGACCGATTTTCGCACTGTCAGCGAGGACACCCGCGAGCGCGCATCGTTCCGGCTCGCGCAGATCGATTATTTGCAGGGAAAGTTTTCCGGCTCCTTGAAGAAATTGGCCGACCTCACCAAAAATCCGCAGGCCAACATCACGAACGAAGCGCTCCTGCTGAATATGTTCGTGCAAGAAAATGCGCAGCAAGACAGCGTCGCGCTGATGATCTTTGCGAAATCGGAACTGCAGGAGCGGGAACATAAGTTTGCAGAGGCGCTGGCCGGGTTCGGATCGCTGAAGAAAACGCATCCGAACGCTCCGCTGGCCGATGAATCGCTGATTCGCACAGGCGATATTTATACAGCGATGGGGAAGTACCGCGAAGCGATCGCCTCGTACGATACGTTGATTGCGGTTTCGCCCGAAAGTGTCACGTTGGATAAAGCGATGTTGAAGATCGGAAAAATTTATCAAATTGGGTTAAACGACAATCAGAATGCAGTGCAGGCGTACCAGCAGTTGCTTATAAAGTATCCGAATTCGATTTATGCGAGCGAAGCACGGAAACAAATTCGGGCGATGCGGGGAGATACACTTTGAAAAGCTCCAAGTTCCAAGAACCAAGCTCCAAAAATCCCGACAAGATGACGGCGGGCAGGAAAGTTTCAATGAATGAGATGAAGATGATAGGATGAATATGAAGAGACTTATTATGCGATGGCTGTGGATTATGATGACGCTGATCTGCACGGCGGCGGCGTTTGGGCAGAAGATTTTGATTCCGATGGATTTGAAACAAACGGATCACTTGAAAGCGTACGGGATTGCGTATTGGGCGCTGAAGAAAAACATCGATGTCGATTGGCTGTTGAATTACCGCGGCGGATCGTTTATGCTCGATGGTTTGGATGCGGTGACCGCAGAGTGCAGAATACGCGGCGTGTTATATGAAGAGCTTTCCGGTCCGCAGGCGGCGCAGATCTATGCCGAGGTGCAGGATGAGAATAACAACATGGATGTTGTGCGTCTCGAAAAAGCGCCAAAAATTGCCGTCTATGTGCCGCCGAATTTCCTGCCATGGGACGATGCGGTGACATTGGTGATGGACTACGCCGAAATCCCGTACGAAAAAGTATGGGACGAAGAGGTTCTGAACGGCAAGCTCGCAGATTACGACTGGCTGCATTTGCATCACGAAGATTTCACCGGACAGTATGGAAAATTTTACGCCCTTTACGCTTCCGCGCCGTGGTACGTGGAGCAGCAGGCGATGTACGAAAAAGAAGCAACAAAGCTCGGGTTCAAGAAAGTCTCTGAGATGAAGAAGGCGGTCGCGCGCAAAATTAAAGACTTTATCGGCTCGGGCGGATTTATGTTCGCAATGTGTTCTGCCACCGATACGTACGATATTGCCCTTGCCGCGGAAAATACCGATATTTGCGATGTGATGTATGACGGCGATCCGCCAGATCCCGATGCGCAGAAGAAGCTGGATTATTCAAAGTGCCTGGTATTCGAGAATTTCACCCTGGAACGAAATCCGATGAGGTATGAATACTCCGATATCGATATTCCGCCGAGCGATATGGTAGAAGCGGCACTGAACCCCGAGACCGATTATTTTACCCTGTTCGAATTTTCGGCGAAGTACGATCCTGTGCCGACGATGCTGACGCAGGACCACGCGAACATTATCAAAGGGTTCATCGGTCAGACGACGAATTTCAAGAAGAGCTTGATTAAAAAGAACATCACCATCCTCGCCGAAAAAGAAGGCACGGAAATGGTGCGCTACATTCATGGAAATTTCGGTCGCGGAACGTTCACCTGGTACGGCGGGCACGATCCGGAAGATTACAAGCATGCGGTCGGAGATCCGCCCACGGATTTGAAGCTGCACAAGAATTCGCCCGGCTACCGGTTGATCTTGAACAATATCCTGTTCCCGGCGGCGAAGAAAAAACAACAAAAGACGTAAGAACAACAGCCCGCAGAGAAATGAAAATTGCGATAGTCTCGGATATCCATGCAAACATCGAGGCGCTCAACAAGGCGCTGGAGATCGTCAAAACAAAAGGCGCCGATGAGATTGTTTGTCTCGGCGATACGGTGGGCTACGGCGCAAGCCCCAATGAATGCGTCGAGCTGATCCGCGCAACAACGGACCACGTGTTGCTTGGCAACCACGATGCGGCGGCGCTCGATGCGCGCGTGGCGGAGGATTTCAACCCGTATGCAAAGTCATCGGCGGAGTGGACTGCCCTGACATTGATCGAAGATCACAAGAAATGGATGCGGAAACTGCCTTACACGCTGGAAATAGGCGGGGTGTTGTTCGTCCATTCATCGCCGTACGAACCTCAGGAGTGGCACTATATATTATCGCCTGCCGACGCGCAATTTAATTTTAATTATTTCGCGCAACCGATCTGCTTCCTCGGGCATTCGCATGTGCCGGGAGTTTTTTCCGACGATATCTGGACGAAATCGGTAATGCGGGATAAGCGGTTCATCGTCAATGTCGGCTCCGTCGGCCAGCCGCGCGACAACGATCCGCGGTTAAGCTTCGGGATTTTCGATACCGATACGTGGGAGTACGAGAACGTGCGTTCTGCCTACGATGTCAAAACGGCCTCGGAGAAAA
>DATGFY010000512.1:0-2553 GCA_035308785.1 Bacteroidota bacterium
TCCAACGAATCTGCCTATCGCTTCCGATCAGATCACCTCCATGATCCGCGGCGCTTCGTCAACGATCGACAAGCTCACGAATGAGATCTCTCTCGAAAAACAGAACTACGAGGAAATTTCGAAGAAGCAGAATTTTAACAAAGAATTTTTTGCCTCGATGCCTGCCCTCAAACCGATGGAAGGATATTATTCGACCAACGGTTTTGGTTTGCGCATGCATCCGGTCCTCGGTATCTTCAAAGACCATAAAGGTCTGGATATTATCAATGATGTCGGCACCCCCGTGTACGCTTCTGCCGATGGGAACATCGAGATTGCCGGACAAACCGGCGGCGGTTATGGAATCATGATCCTCATCGATCACGGTTTCGGATATGAAACACTGTATGCGCATCTTTCTCAGGTCCTTGTGAAAGAGCATGCACACGTGAAGCGCGGCGATCTTATCGCAAAAAGCGGTAGGACCGGATTAGTGAGTGGTCCGCATCTGCATTACGAAGTGCGCTACAAGGGCGTTATTCAAAACCCGGTCAACTATTTCCTTGACGACGTTAAGCCGTCGGATCTAAAGTCGGGTGTCGCTGAAAAATAAGCTTGCGCCTCGCACCGCGAGGTCAATTTTACAACGAGATATGAAGAGAATGTTTTTGTCCCCCGGTACCGTATGGTGAAAGGAGGGAAGAAAAAGACGATGATCTGGACGATGGAACTTGCGTCGTATCTGGATGATGCTCCGTGGCCTGCCACGAAAGACGAGCTTGTCGATTTCGCTCTCCGCACCGGTGCGCCCGTTGAAGTGATCGAGAATCTTCAGGAACTTGAGGATGGTGAAGAACCGTACGAGAGCATGGAGGATATCTGGCCGGATTATCCGACTGAAGCCGACTTCTTTTTCGGCGACGAGAGTGAATATTAATTCGCGGTTGCTTCGATCCGTTCGAAAATCTATGTTCGGTTAGACGACTTGACGACATTTCGTACTCAGGTGAAGACCCATCTTGTAGAACTGCGAGATGGGTTTCTTTTTTTTGCTGCTTCCGAGGAGAACAATCGTCATCAATTGCCGATGCGCGCGATGGTACGAGTTGCGTGTTATCTCGCGTTGATGATGGCATTGGTCCCTTCCATGCTTCGCGCGGGCGAGCCGGACCAGCAAGATACCGTCGAAATGCACGGCCTTTCGTTCGTCGGTAACAACTCTATCGATGAGGGCGCGCTCCGCCGTTTGATCGAAACACAGGATTCGCCGTCCTGGCTTTCGGGTTTTGTCCATACGATTACCCTCGGAGTATTCGGCGGTTCAACTGAATATTATGACCGTGACCGGGCCGAAACCGATGCGATCCGCATCGAAAACTACTACCGCGATCATGGATATTTTGGAATCTCGGTAAAGACGAAATCAGAATTAGATTCTTCTTACCACAAAGCCCGACTTACTTTTTTAATTGATGAAGGGAAGCGATCGTTAATCGATTCTCTAGCGTACCTAGGTCTCGAGAGCATTCCGCCGCTTGTTGAAGCCAACATCCAAAAAGACCCCATCATTCGCAAGGGGCAGCCATACGAAAAAACTATCGTCGATGCCGAGGTTGCTCGGATCATGATGATCCTGGCTAACAATGGTTACCCGCAGGCCCGGCTGGATTTAACAAGATCGTCCGCCGTCCGCTATCTCTCTAATAATAACTTTGCCTTAACATACGCGTTCGATACCGGCCCTATTTACCATTTCGATAGCATTGAGGTTCACATCGAACCACACCGGCCGGATATCGGCGATTATCTCATTACGCGTTACCTGGAGTTCGCTCCGGGCGACGTTTACAGCAGAGAGAAAGAATCCCTATCGGAGCGAAATCTCAACCGTCTCGACATGTTTGAGACTGTCATCATCAGCCATCCCAGAGCTGCGGATTCCGCCGCCCATGAAATGCCGGTCGATATATCCGTTCGCGCGCGGGATCGGTTTCAGCTCGCGCCTGAGATAAGCGTTTCGGATGAAAACAATGCTTTCAATTTAGGCCTTGGTATGGGATTCGTTAATCGCAACTTCCTGGGGGATGCCCGAAGTCTTACTCTTTCAGCGGATTCGCGTCTTCAATCTCTTTCGAATTGGGACTTCCACCGCGTTTTCGGAGGAAGCGGAGTGAAAGACACCACCGTGGCGGGAGCGTTAGAACTTTCCCTCCAGGTTCTCCAGCCATATCTTTTTGCAAAAACATTAAGCGGAGTTTTGACGATGAGTGTCAGCGCCGAAAAACAGCCGCATTATATATTATCGCTCCTCCGGAGCAAGATTACGATAAATGACCGGCTCGCCTTGCATACGTTCGGCGTTGTGGATTGGGCATTGGAACGCGTGAGCCCGCAGTTCCTAACGACGTTGACCCCGAGTGATTCGTCGCTCCTCTTGCAGTACGATACGCAACAGTTTAACTCGATCATCACATTTACGATTCAGCACGATTTGACCAACGATATCTTTTCACCATCTCAGGGATCGTTCACAAGCGCATCGGTGGAAGAATCCGGCATCTTGCCTGAATTATT
>DATGFY010000513.1:0-5782 GCA_035308785.1 Bacteroidota bacterium
CCCGATGAGGAGTCCGCCAAAGAAATGGCGATGCTGCGCAGCGGGAAGAGCGTCAGACTGGAAGCGGACGAATGTCCGTTTTGCGGAGGGTGGCATATCGGCAGGCGGCAAAGCCGCCAATAACCAATAATCAAGCACCAAATTCCAACTAAATCCAAAAAATCAAACCCGGATGATCTTGTTGTTGAGATTCCCTTCCAGTTTTGATTTATGAAACTTTGAACTTGATTGGTTATTGGTGCTTGGTTATTGGTCATTTCACGCCAGCACACTTCCCCCATTCACATTAATCGTAGCGCCGGTGATGTGACGGGCGAGGTCGGAGGCAAGGAAGAGCACGGAGCCGGCGATGTCTTCCGCGGTGGCGATGCGTTTGAGAGGGATGGATTGAACGACGTTGGCGCGGAAATCTTCATCGGCAAAGACTTCTTCGTTCATCTCGGTGTCCACCCATCCCGGTGCAACGGCGTTGACACGGATGTTGAACGGGGCAAGTTCGCTCGCAATCGATTTGGTGAACGCCAGAATGCCGCCTTTGGATGCGGCGTAATGCGCATGGAATGCCTCGCCGCGCTGCCCTGCAGTCGATGCGATGTTGATGATCGCGCCGTTTCTCGCATTCTTAAAATGCGGCACGACCGAATTGCAAATGTTGAAGACGCTCTTCAGGTTTGAATCGATGGTTTCATCCCATACATCTTCGTGTAATCCGCCAATCTCACCGTACGTCCAGATGCCGGCATTGTTGACGACAATATCGATTTTGCCGAATGATGTCAGCGCAAGATCGATGAGGGCCGAGGCGGTTTTCGAATCGCCGACGTTTCCTTTGTGGAGGATGACTTTTCTGCCGTACGCACGGATACATTGCGCCGTCGCGGCGGCTTTTTCGTCGTTGGCAACGTAGTTGAGGACGATGTCCGAGCCGGCGCGTGCGAAGAGCAATGCCGTTGCTGCGCCAATTCCGCGTGAGCCGCCGGTGATGATGGTGATGTGATTCTTGAGGTTGATCATTTTGTTTTCCTTTTTCAAGTTCTGTGATTGAAGTTCTTATTTGAGTTCGAGCGAACGAAGAGTAACTCACCCCCGTCCTAAATGCTGGCCGGGCAAGCCATCCCCTCTCTTACGAAGAGAGGGGCGCTATTTTATCGAGCGGGAATGACATCGTCGAATGATAGGCATTGCATACTCTCACCGGGATTGCTTCGTCGCTTCGCTCCTCGCAATGACTACGTCGTTAGGAAACTTCTAATAATTGCCGTCAGTTGATCGTACTCGATCAGGAACGCATCGTGGCCGTGGATGGATTGGACCTCCGCGTAGCGCGCGTTGGGGATGTGGCGCACGATTTCCTTTTGCTCGCGGACGGGGTAGCGCGCATCGGAAGAAACGCCGATGCAGAGCGTTTTGGCCTTGATGCTGCGGAGAACATCGCTCAGTTCTCCCCGATCGTAAGTGACATCGTGCAAATCAGTTGCGCGGCTGAGGAGAAGATAGGTGTTCGCATCGAACCGCTCGACGAGCTTTTCGCCTTGATGCTGAAGATAGCGCTCGATTTCAAAATGATTCTCCGAATCGTACCGGCTCCCCTCTGCATCCTGCCGCGTTCTTCCGAATCGCTGTTCGAATTCCTCAAAGCTGCGGTACGAGATCATTCCGATAGTGCGTGCGAGGGAAAGACCGTTTGCAGGCTGGTGATTGTACGAACCGTTGCGCCACTCAGGGTCGTTGGTGATTGCTGCGCGGGCAGCGGTGTTCAGCGCGATGCACCCAGCGGGCTGGCGTGCCGCAGTGGAAATGGGAATGATCGTTTCCACAAATTCAGGGAACAGGAGCGGCCATTCCAGAACCTGCATCCCGCCGAGTGAACTACCGCAAATCGTTACTAACCGTTTCACACCAAGCCGATCCAATAACAGTTTCTGAACACGGACAATATCGCGGACCGTTATCTGGGGGAATGTATTTCGATACGGCTCGCCCGTTTCGGGATTGATGGAGGTCGGTCCTGTGGTGCCGTAACAGCTCCCGAGAATGTTCGATGAAACGACGAAGTATTTTTCGGTGTCGAATGCTTTACCCGGACCGATAAGCCCGTCCCACCATCCCGGCGTTTTGTCCTCGGGCGAGTTGTAGCCCGCCGCGTGCGCGCTGCCGGTTAGGGCGTGGCAGATGAGGATGGCGTTTGTGCCTTCGGCATTGAGTGCGCCGTAGGTTTCGTAGGCGACGGTAAGGTTGCGGAGGGTGACGCCGCAATCGAGGATTAGGCCGTTTGAAGTCACCTCCCGCGCTGACGAACTCACCCCATCCCGTCTATCTTCGATAGACGGGATCGCCCCTCTCTCAAGATAGAGGGGCTGCGTGCTTATGCAAAGTTGCGCGAATTTTGTTTGGACAAGTGGTAGCGACGATGACCGGGATTGCCACGTCGCCCCGTCTCGCTCATGCGAGACGGGGCTCCTCGCAATGACTAGTTCATTTGAGATTGGAACTTCAGTATTGTTTGGTGATTGCTTGCCCGCCGTTTTTGTGGCGGGGTGCTTGGTTATTGGATATTCCGTTCTAGTACTCATCCTGCACCTCCTCGGCGATGGAAACGCTCTTAACGGTCTTGCGGCTAGCAATCTGTAACGCTTGGTCGAGGTCTTCGAGCAGGTCGTTCTTGTCTTCGATGCCGACGGAGAGGCGGATGATGCGCTCGTTGATGCCCGCGGCGTCGCGGAGATCGGGTTTCATGGAGGCGTGGGTCATGGTCACGGGATGATCGATGAGCGATTCTACGCCGCCGAGGGATTCCGCCAGTGAGAATATCCGCACGGAGCGGAGGATATGATTCACTTCTTCGATGCCGCCATTGACCTCGAACGAAACGATGCCGCCGAAGCCGTGCTGCTGCTTCTTCGCAAGTTCGTGCCGCGGATGGCTTTTGAGTCCGGGATAAAAGACGCGCGAAATAAACGGGTGCCCCTCGAGGTATTCCGCCACGGCGCGGGCGTTCTCCTCATGAGCTTTCAAGCGGGGCACCAGCGTTTTAATTCCGCGTAAGACCAGCCAGCAATCGAACGGTGCGGCCGCCTGACCGAGCGCGTTGCACAAAAATTGGATGCGATCCGCAAGTGCGCGGGTGTTCGTTACCACCGCACCGCCGACGACATCGCTGTGGCCGTTCAGGTATTTTGTTGTGGAGTGTACCACAATATCCGCACCGAGCTCGATCGGGCGCTGGTTGTAGGGAGAAAGAAAGGTATTATCCACGATGGCAAGCGCCCCGCAGGCATGCGCGACTTCGGAAATTGCTTTGATATCGTAGATATTCAAAAGCGGATTGCTGGGCGTTTCGATCCAGATGGCGCGGGTGTTCGGCTGAATTGCCGCCTCGATCTCGCCGATGTTCCCCACGTTGACGTAGGAAACTTCGAGACCGAACTGTTCGCGGTAGGTGCGCAAGATCCGCTCGGTGCCGCCGTAACAATCGTGCGTGCAGATGATGTGATCGCCGGTTTTGAAGAGGTGGAGAACGGTCGTGATAGCGGCCATGCCGGTTGCCACGGCAACGCAACCAACGCCGCCTTCTAATGCGGCGATGTTTTCTTCAAGCGCTTTGCGGGTGGGGTTTGCGGTACGGGAATAATCGTACCCCTTGGTTTTGCCGACGTCTTCGAACCGGAAGGTGGAAGTTTGGTAGATCGGCGTGATGACGCTGTTGTAGGCGGAGTCTTTATTGACTCCGGTATGGATGGTTTTGGTTTGCAAACGCATACAATGACTCCTGTATTTGTGCGCCCGCCACGCAATGGCAGGTACGTAAATGAAAAAACCTCGTTCGGGAATGAGCCGAAGAGGTTACAGGGTATTGTATCCGTCTCCTTCTCATCTTTCCGCAGATTGTGCGGCAGGAATTAGCACCTGACATTTCGGGAGGTTATTTCCGAAACCGGTTGCTACGGCGTCACAGGGCCTGAACCCTCAGCCGTTCTTGATGATTAGAGTATGTAAAGAACGCTTTGTTGCTTACTTGAGTATAAGAAGAAGAAAAGAGAAAAGCAAGTTATTAGAGTGAAATTATTCTCACCCCCTGCTCATCGAGGCGGTAACGCCGTAAAAGATCATCAAGGCAACGATGATGATGAGCGAGGCGGGGACGTTGATGAATGATAAAACGAACGCAACCGAATATGCCGATGGGCCGAGATAGTATTGCCGCTTAATGCTTTCGATCTGCTCGCGCGTGACGGTTTTCTTGAGGAGCCGGTGGCTGTTCGAGGCGTAATACCAAATCATATTGAACGCAATCGCCATGAGGAGAAACGTCCCGGAATAGAGCGCGGCGGCGGCGATTGCATTGGGCGTGCCGTAATACTCCGCCACCAACGACGTGGGGAACGGAATGACCGTTACCGTAAGCAGCAACAGGCCGTTCATCAGCATGAAGACGTTATTGGTCTTGACGATGTACTGGCTGAACAGGTTGTGGTGATTCATCCAGATGATGAGCACCGTAACGAAACTGTTCAGGAATGCAATGAAGGTCGGCCACTGACTAAGGAGGGCAGCGAAGAGATTATGAGAATTATCCACGTGCGGAAGTTTGAGGTCGAGGACGAGGAGCGTCATCGCGATTGCGAAGACGCCGTCGCTGAAGGCCTCTACCCTGCCGGTTTCGCGCTCGACGCGCTCTGTTTCTGCGGTGTTCATGATTGGGTAAGATAGGAAAAGTTGGGGAGAGGACAAAAAGAGGGCGTGTTACAATGGGAAGGGTAAACAGCGACCGCCCCCTAACCCCCTCCTCCGAAAGGAGGGGAAACTGCTGATAGGGCCAACTCGTTTTTGATGCTTCCTAACGCTCGGTAGAGAACGAATCGCGGGACATGAGCCAGACAAACATGAGAACGGCGACGCTGACGGCGATGGGTTCGACCGGGAATGACACTTGAGAAAATCCGGAGAAGAATTTACCAACGCGGCCAGCGGCATCGGTAAAAATTTGAGGGAATCCCCAGAAGATAAGGCCGGCAAGCGCGGCGAGTCCCGCAATCGATGCGGCAGTGAGCGTGACGAGATCGAGGACCGAAAGATATTCCTGCTTGCGCGCATACTGCGCCCGCAACCAGACTACGCGAGAACTTGGGAGGGCGGGAATCTGCAGGTTGGCAGAATACTTCAGCGTGACCGCGGAGACCAGCATCGTTTGTTTGCAGATGGGACAGGTTGCGGCGTGAGTGCGCAAACTATTGCTCCACTGTTTCGATTTGATTGCCGTGAGTAGGTCTTTTTCGAATGAACATTCCGAATGGCTCATAAACTATTCTCCATGGAAATTCCCAATTGACTGCAGATTTCAAGAAGCCGTTGTTTTGCGCGGAAGAGCAACACCTTGACGCTTTTCTCGCGGACATTTAACATCGCGGCAATTTCTTTATGAGCATAACCTTCGGCATAGGCAAGCCACACAAGCGAGCGTTGCTGAGGCGAGAGAAACTCAAATGCCCGGCGGAAATCGTGGCGGAGTTCCATCCTGCTGCCATCGGTTGAACTTTGCGCTGATGCGGTTTCCTCGTCGAACCAGTTTCGTTGGTTCTTGAGCTTTCTCCAATGATCGCGCATGAGATTGGTCGCAATTTGGAAGAGGTACGATTTCATTTGAGCGGGTTCTCTGACTTCATCGCCGCTCTGGAGGAACCGTGTGTACGCATCCTGGAGGATGTCTTTCGCCAACGCATCATCCCGCAGAATTCCGGCAACGTACCGCCACAACGATTGCTTGGTGGATTCATAGAACGAT
>DATGFY010000514.1:0-5374 GCA_035308785.1 Bacteroidota bacterium
GACTCGCGTCGAATCGGGATTATTCGAGGAGTAGTTCAGCGCTTCAAAATAAAACTTAGGAAAGTCGATCGATTCGACCGGAGTGCTGTTCTCTTGGGAATATGCAAAAGCGGTCAAACCAAGAAGAACCAATATCAAAAATGCTTTAGGCATGCACTGCCGTTGGCTGCGGGGTCCCTTCCGGTTTCATCGCAGGGACTGCGAACAGATCGTATTCTGCTGAATCAACAATTTCGACATCGTAAAAGCGTCCTTCGATCAACATTCCCCCGTCATCGATCGTCACTTCGTTATCGACTTCGGGTGCGTCGTGTTCGGTTCGTGCAAATGCCGTCGCACCTTCTTTTTGATCGACAAGAATGCGCATCGTTTTGCCGACGATCGATTCGTTTCGCGCAAGGGATATCTCGCGCTGCGCTTCCATAATAAGGTTCCGCCGGTTCTCTTTCACTTCTTCCGGAATCGGATCGCCCAACGGATACGCAAAGGTATCGTCTTCCTGAGAATAGGTAAATATGCCCAGCCGGTCGAATTTTGTTTCCTTCACAAATTCCAACAACTCAGCAAAATCTTCCTCGGTTTCAGCCGGGTAGCCGGTGATGAGCGTTGTCCGCAGCGCGATACCGGGGACCTCCGCGCGAATTGTCCCGATGAGTTCTCGGAGAGCGCGCGAGGAGATCCCGCGGCGCATAGATTTCAACACGGAATCGGAAATATGCTGAATCGGCATATCGAGATAGCGGCAAACCTTCGGCGTGCGCTTAAAAGTATCGATCAGTTCCATCGGAAACTTCGCCGGGAACGCGTACATCAACCGAATCCATTCTATCCCGTCGATCTCCGCAAGGCGTTCGAGCAATTCGGGGAGTGCCCGTCTGCCGTACATATCGAGACCGTAATAGGTGCTGTCTTGCGCAATGATGATCAGTTCTTTAACGCCGAGAGCGGCAAGGCGTTTTCCTTCGAGCAGAACGCGTTCCATCGGTTTGCTGACATGACCGCCGCGCATAATCGGAATGGCACAGAACGCGCATGGATTATCGCATCCTTCGGATATTTTCAGATAGGCGTAATGGCGAGGTGTGGTGAGAAGCCGTTCGCCAAGCAATTCGTCCTTATACTCGCCGCCAACCGTTCGGACCACCTCGTCCATTTTGTTCGCGCCAATGTAGGCATCGACTTCCGGGATTTCCTTCCGCAGTTCATTCGCGTACCGCTCGGAAAGGCAGCCCATCACAATCACTTTGTTCAGCTTTCCTTGTTTCTTCATCTCGACGGCCTGCAAAATCGTTTGGATCGATTCGTTCTTCGCCGCTTCGATAAACCCGCACGTATTGATGATGCCTATCCCTGCGTCTTCGGGGTTCTCCGTAAGCTCCCAATTGTTCGCACGGAGTTGAGCCATCACGACCTCGGAATCGACCGTGTTCTTGGAGCAGCCCATCGTAAGGAGATGGACTTTATCTTTCTTGGCTTTGGGCATCAACAATCAACGGAATTCGCTCCGTTTGGAGCATAATCGAGGAATGGAAATAACTGCGATGTGTACCGATTTGTCATCAACCGAACAGGATAAAGTCTAAGTAAAGATACACAATAGGGGCTACCAAAAGCAAGCTATCAAACCGGTCGAATGCCCCCCCGTGACCCGGGATGAGCTGAGAAGAATCTTTAACTCCCGCATCGCGTTTCAGGAGCGATTCAAACAGATCGCCGAGCTGCCCGAACACCCCCACGATGATGCCGATGACGATGGCGCTGCCAATCGGAAGGTATTCAAGGACAAGGTATTTCGCTGCCACGGAAGTGAGGATGGCCGCAATGAAGCCCGCAATACCCCCCTCCCATGTCTTGTTCGGACTGACACGCGGGAACAGTTTATGTTTGCCCATCGCCTTGCCGAAATGGAACGCCGCCGTATCGCATATCCAAATCATCGCGAAGATCGAAATCACCGTGTATCCGCCCCATCGATAGACCTTTGCCGTCTCCGCCGCGCCAACGGCCGCAAAGTATCTCAGCATGGGAAAATCGAGCGGCGTGAAGATTTCCCGGATGCCGATAAACGAGCTGAAGAACAATGAGACGTAGAGTATGCCGAACAACGTCGTCGAAATATTGAGCAGGGCAGAGCCTTTATTGCGGAAAAGTTCCGTCATGCTCAACACAATAATCGAAACCATGATCGTAATCAACAGGAACTGCGGCTGCGATGGATACTCCAGCCGTATCGAGAACACGAATGCGAACATTGTCTGCAACTGGGCGTTAAAGAACGAACATCCCACGAAGAATCCGGAAACGATCCCCAACCTTACCATTGGCGAAGCGCCCTTCGCGGATGCAAGAGAATAGAATTCGTGCAACGCCACTCCCGAGGCCGCCGAGACAAAGAGAAAAAAATACCACCCTCCGGCAATGCACAAAAACACAATCACCGGTATGGCTACAACCGCCGTGAGGATGCGTTGGGTTAGATTGGACATGGAATTCTCGGAATGATCGTATTATTGAATGGCTTCAGGGAGAATTTTCGGCTCTGTCACTTTCAAGAACAAATAGGTAGAAATTGCAAACACTCCGCTAAACACGAGAAACGATGACGCGAGCAGGGGTATTGACATCTCCGTCGCCTTGCCAAGCACGAGCGCATCGTCATCGAGATGAAGATGCACCGCAACAACTGCGAGCGCGTTGTTGAAAAAATGTCCGCAGGCCGATACCCAGATGGAGTTCGCGCGCATCGCAACAAATCCGAGATATACCCCGAGCGCAGCAAGCGGGATAAATTCGAATGGGTTTAGATGATATGCGCCGAAGATGATGCCGGTGTACAAAACGCCATACTTCCTCCCGAAACTCTGTTCGAACGACCGCTGCACCAAGCCGCGGAAGAGGAACTCTTCGCAGATTGCGGGAACAAATGCAATGACGAAGAGAACTGCTGTAAGTTCCCACCGCGAATTGGACGTCACCAGCATTTTCGTAAGGTCCTCAAGCGCTTGTTTGATCGGCGCAAGGAAGTGCTCGATGCTACTCGGGAGCGGAATCTTATCTTGAAACGACAGATACACTTGAAGCATCTGCTGGAGCGAAAAAATTCCCACCAGAGCGAACAGGATCGATGGCAGCGATTCCGGCATTCTCGCCCGGAAATACTCCATCGGGCGAAACGACGCTAACCGAACCAAAAAGAATGTTGGAAGAAGGATAAAAGCAATCTGGCCCGCCGCTGTAGCGATGCGGAACCCGGAGACCTGGCCCGCGTGGGGATCGAAGCCGAAAAATAGAACCGTAATCGCTCCCCCCACGATTTGATAAAGAAAGAAAATCACAATCAGCGACGCCACGCCGAGAACGAATGGAGGAATCTGGTACCGGTAGATGAACGGGAGGCGGCATACCGGCGAAGAAAAGAGTTCCAAATCCTCCGAACCCGGAGGATAGAGGTCGGTCATCGAATTCCGAGCCGTTCCTTAAGCATTGCAAACACCAAGGGAATCATGATTTCATGATGCCCGGTAAACAAATATCCCTTGCCGCTGCCCTGCGTTGGCCGTGTAACGACGTTTAGGCGCGAACGGTATTGCTGGATCATATCGAAATTCGCTGCGGTGAACCCGCGAGCCTTATGTCCCAGATTTCGCGCGATTGTCAACGCCTTCAAGAACACCTCAGGGAGAATTACCGCTGAACCGATATTCATCACAACGCCGCCGCCCTTCAATTCCTTTACCACATTGCACAGAACTTTGAAATCGCGGAAAGACCTCTCCCCAGTTGCCGCACCGTCCATCGTTGGCTGCTGGTGTACGATGTCTGTTCCGATCGCAGCATGCACCGTTACGGGCACGCGCCGGGCGCAGCACGTTGCGAGGATGCTGTAGTTTGCGTACGGCGAACCTTTCAATGCTTTTCCAAGCGCCTCGCCATATCCGCATTCGTCTTTGCGATAGTCTTTGTTCAACACACCGTTAATGAACTCGCCCGTTTCCTTCGACATGCCGAACGTTCCGTCTTCAAGATTCGTCTCCACGTCTTCGGAGGTCTTCCCCCACTTTGCCGTCTCGACATCATGGATGGCGGCGGCACTGTTCATCGCAATGCACGTAATCACGCCTTGATTGATCAGATCGATGAGCAGCGGCGCCAACCCGACTTTCACCACATGCGCGCCCATCATGACGATAAACGGTTTCCCCTTCTTACGCGATTGTGCGGCATCATCGACAAAACTGCGGAGATCTTCGGCTACAAGAATATGCGGAAGGGAGTCGATAAAACCGGAGAACGCGTCGTTCTTTGCATCGAACACGCGCGCGAAATCTTCAAGGCGGACTTTGCTCTTGCGCTTGGCGATGGAAAGCGTTTTCACTTTCCGTAAATCGATTTGTGGGTAATGGTCAGGCATCAGGGATCAGTTATCGTGAACCATGGCTGGAAGCGGGCCGTTTAGCCCTTTGAATTCAATCAAATCCGAATCGATCGATCCGATAGAGATCTTCGAACTGACCTTCACCGGCATTTTCCTATCGTCGTCAGTGAGCCATAAGTAGAGTTTGCCCTCGCTTTTTATCAAACCGCCGGCCTTGGCAAGCGGTTCGATAACGATGCAATTGAACTTACCCGCGGGGACCTCAACCTGCTGACGGCCCAGATATTTCACGTCAAGTTCGTACGTAGAGTCTTTATAGAAGTTCTGTAGATGAATATTTTGGCCCGGCTTAAATCCCGAATAATCGATCGTCCGGCAGTAATAAAACGCCGACATAATATCGTGGACGTACGGCGGAATAGCAAAGTTCTTTTCCGATGTGAGCGCGGTATGGGTTACCTGGTTAAAGTTCGCCGTGAAATCGCGCCGATAGCCGCCTTCGCGCACATGCTGCTCGAACCGCCACGGAAAGATTCCGCTCGCATCGATCACCGTCCAATACCGGTCAGACACTTTGAATATCCAATTGAAGAATGGTTTTGAATCTACCTTGAAATTTACTTTGTAGCATTTTCGCGCATTGGCAAGCATGGTATCACTAACGCTCAATACTGCATCGCCCGCATCGATGAAGCCGAACTTTACATCGTACTTCAACGATTCGCCTGCGGCGAATGCCATGTTCGGCAAATGCCTCAGCGTATCGAACGACTGCGCAGGCAGCGAATCGATCCAGTGCGAATCAAGCAGAGGATGATGGAGCGCAGTTGTATCATCGGAACGTAGTTTCCCGCCTCCCGACGCCGCTGCAGAATCCTGTGCGGATCCGGAAGAAGCCACTAATAAAAATATGATCATCAGGCATATCGATGCCTTCACGTGCGCTGTCAATCGTTTGTGGTTACAAATATTTCTTGGCTGCTGCGAAAACTTCGTCCA